>JBEBDM010000206.1:0-2588 GCA_041156905.1 Actinomycetota bacterium
CGGAGCCGCTGACCGGTGAGATCACCACTCGAAGCCAGGTGTTCTTCACCAGCGACGACGAGAAGATCCTCTCGGGCACGTGGGAGTGCGAGCCGGGTGCGTCGCGCTGGGAGTTCCTGACACGCGGCGAGATCATCCACGTCCTCTCCGGTCGGATGACCGTGCAGCGCGACGGTGAAGAGGGTGTCGAGTTGACCGCCGGCTCCAGCGCCGTGTTCGAGCTCGGCTGGCAGGGTGTGTGGACCGTCCACGAGACCCTGCGCAAGGTCTTCGTCGTCTACCGCCCCTGAACCGACTCGCCGGAGCGAGTCACGACGTCCGTCGGCGAGTGCGGAGCACAGTGGTGACACAGATTTGGAGAAGTCTTCCAACTGGGGTGCGTTTACCGTGGCGACATGATGCGATGGGGGAATCCGCGGCGGGTCCGTACGTCTGCAGCCACGGCCGCGGTCCTGACAGCGTGGGCGATCTCGTCCTTGCTCGGATCCTCCTCGGCGGGGCCGCTCGACCTGGTGTGGTCGAACGTGCAAGCGGCTGGCGCGTACTCGTTCTCCACCGACATCGAGCAAGTCTCCCGACCGACGTCGTCGATCGCTGATGCGGGCCGTGTGCCGACCTCGGAGAGCATCCATCTCGAAGGTCGGACCGATCGTCGGCGGGCGTCCACGGAGATCGACATCTGGTCGGGATCAGGTGCGACCTCGGAGGAGGCATCGAGCAGCACGGCGCCGTCTCTGAGCATCCGGGTGGCCGACGGTGTCGTCGCGACTCGGCAACTGGGTGGCACCTGGAGTGACGCTCCGGCAGATGCTCAGCTGCTCACCACGGCCGGCGACCTCGTTGCTGCGCTCGCTGCCGCCAGAGACATCGAGTCACTCGGAAGCAGGTCGACTGATCGATGGGGAACGCTGCAGGGCTACTCGTTCACCCTCGACGGTGAGGCGCTCGCCACGGCACTTGCCGACGGGCTCGGATCCTCGCCCTCAGTAGCGGCGAGCCTTGCCGACTACCGAGCGATGACGGGTGCAGGGGAGGTGTGGATCGACTCGCGTGGTCTTCCGGCGGAGCAGGTCCTATCGCTCGTGAGCCCGAATGCCGATGGCTCGTCGTCGACCTCGAGCGTGTCGGTGGTCTTCGATGGCTTCGATGCGATCGCATCGGCGTCGGTTCTGGAGACCTTCGCATCAGCGTTGGACGAGTCGCTTCCCTTCATCGGCCTTGCACTGGCAGTGTGGTTGTTGCTCCTTGTCGGTGCGACTCCGCTGCCTTCCGGCGACGAGTCTCATCGGCCTCGGCGTGGTCGACTCGTGGTTGCTGCTCTGGTGGCGTTCGCTCTGATGGCCGGTGACGTTGGCACTGCTCCGAGTACAGCGTCGGCTCGCGTCCCGCTCGTCGGTACTCCTGAGTCGCGTGTGTCATCGCGTGCGGCGGCGCTTCCGAACGTGGCATCGCGCGAGTCGGCTGCCGCTCTTCGGGCCGATGCAATGTCGGCAGCGCTCGCCGCAGGACACCGCCGTGCCAGCCAGGCGGACCCGCATGCGGGCCTTCTGCTCCCGCAGGAGGCTTCGGCGCTCGACCTGGGCGTCGACACCGATGGTGATGGCCTGAGCGACACGATCGAGGCACGCATCGGCACCGATGCGTCGGAGCCCGACAGCGATGGTGACAGCCTTTCCGACCGTGTGGAGGTTCTCGGGTTCACGCTCGCGAGCGTGCCGGGCCTCGAGTGGTACACCGACCCGCTCTCGGCCGATTCCAACGGCGACCTCCGGGACGACGGGACGGAGTGGGGTCCGGACACGTCCGGGCCGGCCATCGACACTGATGGTGATGGTGTGCCCAACGTCTTCGACGATGACGACGACGCCGACGGAGTCAACGACGGGATCGACCTCTCTCCGATCGGTGCTCTCCGGACCGAGTTCGACGAATCGAATCCGTTCGAAGTGGAGATCGACGGTCTGAGCGCCGATGGAACTCCGGCATTCGTCGACTTCCAGGTCCGACCGACCGAGCAGGATCGGCTCGATCTTGGCCTTCAGCCACTCGACTGGCCTGCCGACAGGGAGGGGCAGGTTCGGGACGTCAATGGTTCGACAGGCGACATGCAACTGGTCCCGATGCTCGAGATCGTGCTGCCGGACCCTGCTCACGTGCTTCCGCCCACCGACGAGCTCGCCCCCTATTCGGTCTCGGTCAAGTCAGATGCCGGCGCCGCCGGCGAGCGGGTGGCGTATGTGCCGTTGAGCGCGTTGACCGATGAGCTGACCGGACAGCGGATCGGCTTCAGCGGTCGGATGCGGTATCGCTCGCAGGCGAACTGGGGTGCAGCGCATCAGGTCCGCGTCGTGTGGGCCGTTCAGGTCAAGAACGACATTGCCGTGTCGTCATGCCCGCCGGCGGGCGAGCCGCAGCCCGACGGATGCGCAACGACCCCTCGGTACGTGAACGACCAGCCTCAGATCATCCACCGCTACTACGACTCGTGGACGCTCACGGGTCTGCGCGTCACCGAGGAACGCGGCACTGAGATGGGAGTGCTGTCGGTCGACCCGGACATCGATGGCCCGGCGTATCAGGACAACATG
>JBEBDM010000207.1:0-2652 GCA_041156905.1 Actinomycetota bacterium
CGAGCAACGTGCAGGCCGCGTCGAGCACCCGGGCGGCGTTGAGCGTGCAGACGAGCGGCAGGAACGCGCCGGTGGCGTCGGCGAAACCGGCGACGGCACCGCTGGTGTCGCGGGCACACACAGCGCTGCGGGCGAACGCGGTTCCGGAGGTGCCGAGCGAGACGACGACGTCGTCACCGGCGTCGACGCCCAGTGCTGCGGCGGCGTTGTCGCCCGCACCCGGCCCGACCACCCGTGAACCCCACGCCACGCTCTCCGAGGGCGCGAGCACCCGGGACAGCAGCGGGAGGTCGTGTGCCCCGCGACCGAGTGCGGCGGCCAGCAGGTCGGCTCGGTACTCGCCGCTCACCGGGTCGAAGTAGCCGGTGCCGGAGGCGTCGGAGCGATCGGTCACGAGTTCGTCGAGCGAGGTGGCGCCCCGGAGCCGCCAGGTCAGCCAGTCGTGGGGGAGGCACACGGCAGCGATGCGCCCGGCGTTCTCCGGTTCGTGCTCGGCGATCCAGCGGAGCTTGGTGACGGTGAACGCAGCAACGGGCACGGAGCCGGTCGCGGTGACCCACGCGTCAGTGCCGAGTTCGGCCACGAGCGCATCGGCCTGCGGTGCCGAGCGGGTGTCGTTCCAGAGCAGTGCGGGCCGCACCACCCGGCCGGCCTCGTCGAGGCACACGGCGCCGTGCTGCTGTCCGCCCACGGAGATCGCCGCGACGTCGTCGAGGCCTCCGGCACGGGCGATGGCCTCGTGCGCCGCTGTCTCCCAGTGCGTCGGGTCGACCTCGGTGCCGTCGGGATGACGGGCGCTCCCGTGACGCATCAGCGCGCCCGTCTCGAGGTCGCGCACCACCACCTTGCACGACTGGGTGGAGGTGTCGATGCCGGCGACGAGGGTCATGGCGTCGTGCTCAGCGGGCGCCCATGAGGTGCTCGACGGCGAGTTGTTGCAGACGCACGAAGCCGTAGCCCTTTGCTCCCGCAGCGTCGACGTCGAAGGACCCGATCGATGTGTCGGCGAGTACGTCGGCCGCCGTCTCGCCGGGGTTCAGGGTCGGCGAGGAGAGATCGGCCACGCGCGCGGCGGTGAGGGCTTCCTGCACCTCCGGGTCGGCGCGGAACGCGGCAGCCCGCTCCTTGAGGAGCAGGTACATCCGCATGTTGGCGGCGGCCGAGTGCCACACGCCGTCCATGTCCTCGGTGCGCGAGGGCTTGTAGTCGAAGTGGCGCGGGCCGGTGTACGCGGGCGCTCCGCCCACGCCACCGAACTCGAGCAGGTCGACGAGGCTGAACGCGTTGATCAGGTCGCCGTGGCCGAACACGAGGTCCTGGTCGTACTTGATGCCGCGCTGGCCGTTGAGGTCGATGTGGAACAACTTGCCCTGCCACATCGCCTGGGCGATGCCGGAGGTGAAGTTGAGGCCGGCCATCTGCTCGTGGCCGACCTCGGGGTTGAGGCCCACGAGGTGCGAGTGCTCGAGCTTCTCGATGAACGCGATCGCGTGCCCGACTGTGGGGAGGAGGATGTCGCCACGGGGCTCGTTCGGCTTCGGCTCGATGGCGAAGCGGATGTCGTAGCCGCGCTCGATCACGAACGACGTGAGCGTGTTCATCGCCTCGGCGTAGCGGTCGAGCGCGGCGCGCACGTCCTTGGCGTGGTCGTACTCGGCACCCTCGCGGCCGCCCCACAGCACGAAGGTCGTGGCACCGAGGTCGGCGGCGAGTTCGAGGTTGCGCAGCACCTTTCGCAGCGCATAGCGCCGCACGCCGCGGTCGTTGCTGGTGAAGCCACCGTCCTTGAACACCGGGTGGGTGAACAGGTTGGTGGTGATCATCGGCACGACCATTCCGGTGGCGGCGAGGCGCTCCTTGAACGCCGCGATGATCGAGTCACGCACGGCCGGGGTACTGCCGAACGGCACGAGGTCGTCGTCGTGGAAGGTCATTCCCCATGCACCGAGCTCGGCAAGCTTGTCGAGGGCGTGGAGCGGATCGAGGGGAGCGCGGGTCGGATCGCCGAAGGGGTCGCGGGCCTGCCACCCGATGGTCCAGAGACCGAAGGAGAACTTGTCGGCGGCGGTGGGTCGGACGTTCGAGGCCATGGGCCGGAAGGGTAGTGCCCTCGCTCTCGCTGGAGCGCCTGCAGCTGAAGGGGGAGCGCCCTCCGACGGTTCATGGCGCCGCCACTACGGTGCAGGCATGGATCGTGGGCAGGCGGACGGGCGCGAGTGGCTGGTGGCCGCCGACGACCGCACCGGTGCCCTCGAGGTCGCGGCCGGTCTGGCGGCGCACCTCGGCCCGACGGTGGTGGCCGTGCGCCAGCCCGTGGAGGGGTCGTGCGTGGTCGACATCGGCTCGCGTTCTGCCGATCGGGCCACGGCCCGGGCCCGGGCAGTGGCCGTCGACGCGCTGGGCTCGCGCCTGACCGCCCACAAGATCGACTCGACCCTTCGTGGCAACTGGGCCCACGAGGTCACGGCACGGTGTGCCGGTTCGGGTCGGCGCCTGCTGGTGGTTGCTGCGTGGCCGGCGATGGGCCGAACCTGCGTCGAGGGCGTGGTCCATGTTCACGGGTCGCCACACGACAGGCTCGACCGACACGTGAAGGACCTCGAGCTGTTGACGTCCGCGTCCCTGACGGCCTGGCTCGATGGCGATGGTCCG
>JBEBDM010000208.1:0-12514 GCA_041156905.1 Actinomycetota bacterium
CACCCGACCCAGTTCGGTCTCCGGGTGGATGCCCATCCCTACCTCGTTGCTGACGACGACCGTGGTCGCCGTGCGCTCGTCGAGCGCAGCGACGAGGTCGTCGACCATCGCCGCGCGGGCCGACTCATCGGCGACGTGGTGCAGGAGGTTGGCCATCCACATGGTGAGACATTCGACGACCACGGTCGCCTCGGCCGCGGCCGCACGTATCGCTGCGCCGAGGTCCAGAGGCTCCTCGACGGTGAGCCAGTGATCGGGCCGCTCGAGACGGTGACGGTCGATCCGCTCGTCCATGTCGGAGTCGATCCGCTCGGCGGTGGCGATGAACACGACGGGGGAACCCGAACGTTCGGCCAGACGCAACGCCCGTGTGCTCTTGCCACTGCGCACCCCGCCGACGAGGAGCGTGAGCATCAGTAGTCGATGCCGCGCTTCGCGAGGATGCCCGAGTCGTAGGCGTGCTTCACGTGGCGCATCTCGGTGACGGTGTCGGCGAGGTCGACGAACTCCTGGGGAGCGTCGCGGCCGGTGATGACGACGTTGACGTGCTTCGGGCGGTTCGTGATCACGTCGACGACTCCGGCCGTGTCGACCCATCCCCACGCGCACAGGTAGGTGAGTTCGTCGAGGACGACGAGGTCGTGCTGACCAGCGGTGATCAGTTCGGCAGCCTGGGCCCACGCGGCGCGGGCGAGGTCGATGTCGTGCTGCAGGTTCGACGAGTCCCAGGTGAAACCGCCGCCGAGGGCGTACCAGTCGACACCGAGTTGGCGGCCGACCTTCTCCTCACCGACCTTCCACTCGCTGCTCTTGACGAACTGCACGACGGCGACCTTCCAGTCGCGGGCGATGGCGCGCACCATGACGCCGAAGGCGGCCGACGACTTGCCCTTGCCATTCCCTGTGTTGAGCAGGACCAGCGACTCGGCCTGCCGTCCCCCCGTCGGACGCGGGTCATCGGCAAGGGGCTGGGTCTCGGCAGGGGTCATTGCGCCGAGCATAGGGAGGTTCTGTTAGGGTGACCCTGTCCGGCTCGCAAGTGCTGGATGTTCGGTTCGCAGCGAAGTCCGGTGAGATCCCGGCACTGTCCCGCAACGGTGGTGTGCGGAGCCCTCGTGGCTCTCGCAACGAGTCCGGTCGCCTGCCCTCCGGGCGCGATGACTGTCCCTCGAGGCAAGGGTGGTGCGCGACGGTTCGCCGTCGTTCCCGACTTGTCCTCCCGATCCGGTTAGTGACTCGCCGGGGAAACGGAGGATGCTGATGAAGCGTTTCTCTTCCATGGCCGCACTGACGGCCTTCCTGCTCACGGCCGCTGCGTGCGGCTCCGACACGGCGAGCCCGTCCACGACGGAAGCCCCCGAGACCACCGCTGCGGCCGAGACGACGGCGGCTCCGGAGACCACGGAGGCTCCTGAGTACCCCTCGGCGATCGTGAGCCTCTCGCCGACCGCCACCGAGATGCTGTTCGCCATCGGCGCCGGCGCCCAGGTGATCGCCGTCGACGACTACAGCAACTACCCGGCCGAGGCGCTCGAGAAGCCGCACGACCTGTCGGGCTTCGAGCCCAACGTCGAGGCGATCGCTGCGCTCTCACCCGACCTCGTGGTGATGCAGGACGACACGATCAAGGCCCAGCTCGAGGACCTTGGCATCGCCGTATGGGTCGGACCTGCTGCGGCGACGTTCGATGACGTGTACACGCAGATCGAGCAGCTCGGCGCCGCCACCGGCCACGTGGCCGAGGCTGCCGAACTGGTGCTCTCGATCCAGGGTCAGATCGACGCTGCCGTTGCTGCCGTCGGTGAGACCGCACAGGGCGTGCGTGTGTATCACGAGCTCGACCCGACCCTCTACAGCCTGACGAGCAACACCTTCGCCGGTCAGGTGTACGCGCTCTTCGGGGCGACGAACATCGCCGATGGCGCGCAGGAGGGCAACGACTACCCGCAGCTCAACGCGGAGTACATCGTCGGTGCAGACCCGACCTTGATCGTCCTCGCCGATGGCAAGTGCTGCGGCGAGTCGGCCGAGACCGTGTCGGCCCGTCCGGGCTGGGATGCGCTCACCGCCGTCGCCAACGGTGACATCGTCGTGATCGACGACGACATCGCATCGCGCTGGGGACCGCGCATCGCCGAGTTCGTGACCGCCGTGGGTGAGGCACTCGCCAAGGTGGCCGCGGCCTGACCATGTCCGTCGGCACTGATCGTCGTCCCCGCCTGTGGTGGGCGCTCCCGGCAGCCATCGTGCTGCTGGTGGGTGCTGCCGCGCTCGGGGCGACGATCGGGCCGGCCGGCAGGATCTCCTCCGCCAACTGGGACATCATCTGGAACATCCGCCTCCCGCGCGTGGTGCTCGCAGGGATCGTCGGCTCGATGCTCTCCCTCGCCGGTGCCAGTTACCAGGGTGTGTTCCGCAACCCCCTCGTCGATCCGTACCTCCTCGGTGCGGCGGCGGGTGCTGGTCTCGGCGCGACGCTCGTGTTCGCGTTCGGGCGGGTCACGACGAGCAACTGGGCCGTCGACCCACTGCCGATGGCGGCCTTCTTGGGTGCCCTCGCCGCGGTGCTCGTGACCTATCTCGTGGGTGCATCGTTCGGCGGGACAGGTCTGAGCCTCGTCCTTGCCGGAGTCGCGGTGGCATCGCTGGCGACCGCCGTGCAGCAGTACCTCCTGCTCCGCAACAGTGACGTGATCAAGGAGGTCTACTCCTGGATCAGCGGGCGGGTCAGCACGGCGACGTGGGCCGATGTCCGGCTCGTGCTGCCGTACGTTGTCGTGGCGACCGTCGTGTTGCTCCTCCACCGTCGTCATCTCGACGTACTCCGCGTCGGCGACGAGGAGGCGGCCACGCTCGGTGCCGAGGTCGGTCGCATCCGGCTCGTCGTCGTCGTGGCGGCGACGCTCGGGACGGCCGCGGTCGTCAGCGTCAGCGGTCTCATCGGCTTCGTCGGGATCATGGTCCCGCACCTCGTCCGTCTGGTGTGTGGCGCGTCGTACCGCGTCGTGCTTCCGCTGAGTCTCGTGGTGGGAGCGGCGTTCCTGATCCTCGCCGACATCCCCGGACGCATGATCGAGCACGGCGGGGAGACGCCGATCGGAGTCGTGACGGCCTTCCTCGGCGCACCGATGTTCATCTTCGTGCTGCGCACCCGGAGGGCGGGCGCATGAGTTCGCTCGGATTCGAGTGCGTGAACGTGATGTACGGCGAGCGAGAGGCGACCTTCGCGTTCACCGATCAGGTGCGACCCGGCGAGTGGTTGTGTCTCATCGGTCCGAACGGCGCAGGTAAGTCGAGCCTCCTCCGCGCGGTCGCCGGTCTTGTCCACTACCGCGGTCGGATCACCGTCGACGGAGCGCCGCTCGATGTCCGGTCGCCTCGCCGTCGTGCCTCCCTCGTGGCGTACGTGCCCCAGGCCCCCGAGATGCCCGACGACATGACGGGCAGCGACTACGTGCTGCTGGGCCGCAACCCCTACGTCTCGTACTTCGGCTCGGAGACCAAGCGCGACCGCGAACTCGTCGCCGACATCCTCGAGCGGCTCGATCTCTCCGATCTCGGCCCGCGGCGCGTCGGGACGCTCAGCGGAGGCGAACGCCAGCGGCTCGTCATCGCTCGCGCCGTCGCCCAGGAGGCACCGATCCTGTTGCTCGACGAGCCGACCAGCGCGCTCGACATCGGCCACCAGCAGCAGGCTCTCGAGCTGGTCGATCGCCTCCGCCGGGAGCACGGTCTGACCGTGGTGTCGGCGATGCACGACCTGACTCTCGCGGGGCTGTTCGCCGACCGGCTCGCGCTGCTCCACCACGGCCACGTCGTGTCGGCCGGCACGGCCGCCCAGGTGCTGCGGCCCGAGACACTCAGCGAGTTCTACGGCGTGAGCGTGCACGTGATCCACGAACCCGACGGCACGGTCGTCGTCGTACCGAGGCGCAGTACGCTGACGTCATGACCGGGACGGGGCCCGACGACGACGAGTTCCTCTCGCTGCGGGCCGACATCCTCCGGCGGACGGACCTCGGCGAGTTCGGTGAGCGGCCGTGGGAGAACTGGCCCACCGACTACGTGCGGCGCGAACTGGTGCGCTCGACGATGCTCTGGAACAGCCGCCGCCCGATGGGTATGACGGGCCTCCCGCCCGCGGCGATGACCGTGCCGGAGGCGCTCCGCGTGGCATGGTTAGTGGGTCGGGCGGAGATCGACGGACTCGCACCGGCAGGCCTTCACCCATGACACGCTCCTCCCGCTTCCTCTCGGCCCTCGGTGCCGTCCTCGGCGTGCTCGCCGTGGCGCCCGTGCCCACGGCCTTCGCCCATGCCGGTCTCGACTCGAGCACACCGGCCGCCAACAGCGTCCTCGAGGCCGGCCCCACGGAGATCGTGCTCGACTTCGACGAGACCGTCGAGGTCGCACTTGCCCAGATCGAGCTCTACGACGGTTCGGGAACGCCGCTCCAGGTCGGACGCCCTCGTCGTGGTGGCGACGACACCGTCCTCACCGCCCCGCTCCCGACACTGGGTGAGGGTCTCTATGGCGTCGTGTGGCGGACGGCGTCGGTCGACGGTCATGTCGTGTCGGGTTCGTTCGCGTTCCAGGTCGGTACCGGTGACGGGGGCGACCAGACCGCCTTCCTCGACTCCCTCGGCGCCGGACGCGAGGCGACGTCGTTCGTGCGCTGGGCGCACACGGCAGCCCGTTGGATCGCCTTCCTCGGCATCGTCCTCCTTCTCGGATCGGGCCTGTGGGCCGTGCGGTCCGGAGCGGGTCTCCGACTGCTCGACTCGACCCGACGCCTCACCTGGACGGGTTGGATCGCCCTGTGGGTGGGCTCGGTGCTCACCTTCATGCTCCACGGTGCAGAGGCACACGCGGGTGGCGTTGGCGCGATGTTCGATCCTCACAACTGGAACGACATGCTCTCGACGCGGACGGGTGTGCTCATCGTCCTGCGCATGGCGTTGGCGGTCGCACTCGGCCTCCTGTTGTCGCTCGGGCTCCATCGCACCGACCGCCTCTGGCGGGTCAGTGCCGTGGTGGCGTCGGTGATGGCGCTGATGTCGTTCTCCGGAGCCGGTCACGCGAGCAGCGCGTCACCGTCCGCGCTGTGGCAGTTGCTCGACCTCGTGCACCTCGGCGGCGTGGTCGTGTGGCTGGGCGGGCTCGCGGTGTTCGGCCTGGCGTCGGTCGAGTGGTTCGAGGGTGAGGAGTCCGAGGCAGCCGTCGCCCGGTTCTCGCGCTGGTCGCTCGTCGCCGTGCCCGTGGTCGCGGTCACCGGGGTCCTTGCCGCGTGGGAGTACTCCGACGGCTTCTCCGACATCACCGCGACGGGGTGGGGTCGTGCGCTGCTGGTGAAGGTCGTCCTAGTGGCGGTGTTGGTCGGTGTCGGGGGCGTGACCCGGTGGATGCTCCAACACCACGGCGTGGCGAGCATCCGCCGCACCGTCCTGGCCGAGGCCGTCGCCGGTGTGCTGGTTCTCGCCCTCGTGGCCGGGATGGTCGGCGAATCGCCCCGCCAGGCCGCTCCGTCGAAGTCGTACGCCGGACAACTGGCTGCGGGTGGCCTGATCGCGGCCGTCTCGATCGGACCGGGCCACGTCGGGGCGAACGAGATCCACGTGGTGATCACGCCACAGGGCGGTTCGCTCGAGGCCGTGGCCGGCGCAGAGGCAAGGGTGTCGAACGCTGCGGCCGGACTCCCGGCGAGCCCTGTCACGCTCACCGCGGAGGGGACCAACCACTTCAGTGGTTCGGTGACCTTCCCGGCGGCGGGTGACTGGCTGCTCGAGGTGATCGTCGAGGTCTCCGACGGTCAGGCCGTGCTCCTGAGTTCGACCGTTCCCGTTCCCTAGCCGCTCAGATCGCCTCCGCCAGATGTTCGCCGGCGGAGGCCGGTGACACGAGGGAGTAGACGACGCGGGTGGCTCGCGTGGCCAGTGGGCCGTCGGGGCCACCGGGGAGTCGGGCAGCCCACTCGCCGAACTCGCGGAGGAAGCGCACCGAGGGCGCCGGATCGTCGTCGTCGCTCGCGTCGTCGATGTCGGGTGGGTCGGGAACGACGAGGCCGTCGGCGCGCCACCGTGTGACCACGTCGGTGAGCGCGGTTGCCGCCATCGCGACCAGCGTCCGGTCCATCGCCGCTGTTGCGGAGCGTTCGACCCCACCCGTGTCGGGCGCCCACCAGTGGGCGACCACCAGCGAGAGGCCCGTCACCGCGACGCCGGAGCCGGGTGCGAAGCCGGCGAGTGCTGCGCTGATCGATGCCACCGCCCACAACGTGTCCCAGGCGGCCTCTGCGTGGGCGGCTCCTCTGACAGCGACGTCGAGGGCCAGCTGGCGCACGAGACCGACGAGCGCCGCGGCCTCGTCGAGGTCGGCGCCGTCGAGGGGATGGGCGTCGAGATGTTCGGCGACGGTGGCCAACCGATCGGCAGAGCGTGGGTCGGACATCGCCATGTCGAGTAGTCGGGCGAGCTCGTGAGGACTGCCGTGGAACCGACGCGACACAGGCGAGAACGCCAGCAACCATGGAGCGAGGAGGGCCCCGAGTGTCTCCGGGTGCAGGCCCTCGGCAGCGAGCCACTCTCCGACGCCGGTGATCAGCCGTTCGGCCTGTTCCGGGGTCGCGTGGCGAGGATCGATCGCGGCCTCGAGAGCGTCGTCGACGATCTCGCGCGGGGTGGCGCGGTAGAGGGTCGGGACGTCGTCGACGAGGAGCACCATGGTGGCGGTGATCGCGAGAGGCATCTCGGTGAGGGCGGGGAGGAGGATCGACGCCGTCGACGGGTGGTCGTGGAGAAGGGCTGCCGCCTCCGCGGCGAGGACCGTGGGGTCGAGCCCGAGGTGCGGGAGGAGCAGGGCGCGGGAGGCCGGGAGGAGCAACTCGACCGCAGGGAGTGCCGACCACACGTCGGGACAGGTCGACCCGAACGCTCCACGGCGTATGGCGCCGAGCGAGCGGGCGAGTGCGGCGACGTCGTCGAGGTCGGCGGCTGCGAGGACGTGAGCGGCGCCGAGTGCGTTGAGCAACGGGGCCCAGTTCGTGAGGTTGACCCGGAAGTGTTCGGCGAGGGTCGGGTCGGCGGCGATCTCCGCGAGTAGTGGTCGTAGGCGTGCCCAGTCGGCGGCCGACCAGCGGTGCGGATCGTCGTGTCCGAGCCGTGCGCCGAGGGCACGGGCGGCGGCCGGGGTGAGCGGTCGGTGCGCGGGTGGTCGACCAGAGTCGGGGCGCACGTGCCATCCCTGCCGGCCCATCACCCAGGGCAGGGCGTTCTCCCAGGTGCCGAGTCCGCGCAGGTCGGCGGGCCGCGGAGCGAAGGGCATGAGCACGTCGAGTGCGAGCACCCGTGTCACGGTGGGGAGCCAGACCTGCTCGAGGGCGGTGAGGAGCCACGCCACGTGGACGCCGAGGTCGTGAGCGATCGGGTCGGTGGCTCGCGGGCGGATCGCCGCGAGTTCGTCGCGTGCGCGGAGCATCGCGAGGCGGGCCGACTCGAGTGCGTGCTGGTCGTAGGCCATGAACGAACTCACCGGAGGGCCTCGAGGGAGAGTGCGGCGAGCCGGAGCCGTCGAGCGTCCTCGATCAGGAGGCGGCGGAAGCGAGTGAGATCGTCGGCACAGGAGGCCGGCGTAGGTCCGACCCACGTGGCTTCACCGAGGAGCGTGGGCAGGTCGAGCGCACGAAGGCGCTCCACCCGGAGGGCGAGGGCACGCAGCTCGTCGACGCGATCGGTGGGCTCCATGCCCGTGCTGGGCACATCGTGTCGGCGGCGACAGAAGATCGGCCGGCCGACAGCGCAGCAGGAGCGGTCAGGCGAGTCGGCGGGTCACGAGGTGGTGGGGGAGCTGGGTCGCCTCGTCGACGAACCCCTCACCCTCGACCACGAACTGATGACGCTCGTAGAAGGTCAGCGCTGCATCGCGCGCCCGCGCCCAGACGAGGTCGTGTCCGCGTCGGGCCGCCTCCTCGCACCCTGCCTCGAGGAGCACCCCGCCGAGCCCGGTGCCCTGGAGGTGTCGTGCGGTCGCCATGCCGCGCAACTGCACGGCGTCGTCGTGCCCGTCGTGCGGACGAGGCACCCACGACGAGGTGGCCACGAGCTCGCCGTCGAGCCGGAGGCCGAGGTGCCACGTGCCGGGCCAGTCGTCCTCGGCGAAGCGGACCTCCTTGGTCGGCGTGTCGTGACGCAACACGCTCAGACGCAGGCCGTGGGTCTCGAGCGAGGTGAGCAGGACGATCTCGTGGCTCACGGTGTGTCCGTCGCCCCGCCGGTACGGGCTGATCGGTAGATGGCGTCGACGATCCGGTGTGCGGCGACCGCCTCGGCGAAACCCGGGGAGGCGGGACGTCCTGCGGTGATGGCGTTCACGAACTCGCCGTCAGGGTTGGCGTAGGGGAGTTCGGATGCGTCGAACTCGCCGGTGGTGCCGTCGGTGTCGGTCCACGAGACGGGTCCGAACCAGTCGTCACCGTCGACGACGACGTGCCGCCGCTCGCAGAAGATCTCGACGCGTCGCAGGCTCGGACGCGCGAGGTTGTCGTGCCACACGCTGGTGAGCGTGCCTGTCGCTCCCGACTCGAACCGGAGCAGAACGCTGGTGACGTCCTCGATACCCTCGATGCCGTGGTGGTACGACACGTGGCCGTTGACCGAGGCGACCTCACCCACGAGGAACCGGAGCATGTCGACGTCGTGGATGCTGTGCTCGAGGAGGGTGCCGGCCCCGGCCTTCTGGCGGTCGCCGCGCCACGTGCTCGCGTAATGACCCTGCACGGGGATGAACTGGTCGTCACGGAAGACCACCGTCATGACGCGTCCGGCGGCCGGATCGGTGACGAGTTCGCGGGCACGCAGGAATACGGGCGAGTGTCGGAGGACGAGTCCGACCTGGTGCGCGACTCCCGCAGTCTCCACCGCGGCCGCCATCTGCGCCGCAGAGGCAGCGTCGAAGGCGAGTGGCTTCTCGCAGAACACGTGGAGACCACGTCGTGCCGCCTCGGCCACGAGGCGTGGGTGCTCGCTCGTCCAGGTGCAGACGTACACGGCGTCGCAGGAATCGAGGACCTCGGTCTCGCTCGACATCGCGACGTGTCCTGACGCGGTGGCGAAGGCGGCGAGCCGCTCGGGATCGGGGTCGTACACGCCTGCTCGCACGACGTCGACGCCGCTGCGGCGCAGGCTCTTGGAGTGGTAGGTGGCGATCAGGCCGGCCCCGAGGAAGCCGATGCGCGGAGGCGTCATCGACCCAGTGTGACAGACCGGTCGGCGATGACCTCGGCCTCGGCGGCGTCGTGCGTCACGAGGATCGCCGTCGTTCCCCGTGCCCGCAGGAGTGCAGCGAGGTCGGTGGCGAGGCGATCTCGGAGCGCCCGGTCGAGTCCGGTGAGTGGTTCGTCGAGCAGGAGGACGCGTGGTGCGGCGACGAGCGAGCGGGCGAGCGCGACACGGCGGGCCTCGCCTCCGCTCAGGGTGTCGACCCGTCGCCGTCCGAAGCCGGCGAGTCCGACGTCGTCGAGCGCGGTGTCGACGAGCGCAGTGATCTCGCTGCTGGCGCGGCGTTGCATGCGCGGACCGAACCCGACGTTGGCCGCCACGTCGAGGTGAGGGAACAACTGGTCGTCCTGGAACACCATCCCGACACCGCGACGGTGTGCGGGCATCCGGGTGATGTCGGTCCCGTCGAGGTGGATCGTCCCGCGGTCGGGTTCGAGGATCCCGGCGATGACGCGCAGCAGGGTGCTCTTGCCCACTCCGGAGGGTCCGAGGACGGCGACGACCTCTCCCTCGGCGACGTGGAGGTCGAGGCCGTCGATGACGAGCTGCTCGTCCCGGGACACGCTCAGGTCAGCGATGTCGAGCATCGGCCCTCCCCTCGGCGAGGGACACGAGGACCGCTGTGACACCCATCAGCACAGCCGCGAGTGCGAAGCCCTGCGAGCGTGGGAGGTCACCCGGGCGCGAGAGGAGTCCCGCGATGGCGAGCGGAAGCGTGTCGCTCCCGGAGCGCGACAGGAGCGTGGTCGCACCGAACTCGCCGAGGGAGGCCGCTGCGGCGAGAGCCACCGCGGGCCCGAGCGCCGGAGTGACCCTGCGCACAGTGGTCTCCCACCACGCACGGGTCGGTGAGGCGCCGAGGAGGAGTGCTGCCGAGCGTTGATCCGGCTGGATCGATCGGATCCGCGGCAGGGCGACGCGCACCACGAACGGAAGCCCGATGAGCGCGTGGCCGACGGGGACGAGCCACCACTGTCCGCGCCAGTCGAATGGCGGGACGGCGAACGTGACGAGCATGCCGAGGCCGACCGTGACCCCGGAGATGCCGAGCGGGAGCATGATCCCTGTGTCGAGCCACTGGCCGCCCCGCCTCATCTCGGTGACGGCGAGCGCGGCGAGCACGCCGACGACGGTGGCGATGCTGGTCGCGACGACGGCGGTGACGACCGAGGCACGGATCGCCGACCACGGATCGACACCGAGCGAGATGCCCGGCCGGATCGACCCGGAGCCCCACGAGGTCCACGCCCGCGAGGTCCAGCCGCCTGCGTTCCGGAACGAGGCTGCGCAGAGCATCACGAGCGGGCCGGCGACGAGGATCGCCGTGACGGCGGCGATCGACAGCGCTCGCACCCGGGGGATTCCGCGGCGTGCGGGGCGAGGGCGGGCGTCTCCCCGGAGCGTGTGGGCCGAGCGACGCTGCCGACGCGAGGTGGCGACCGCGACCGACCCGAGGACGAGGAGTTGAGCGACGGAGAGCACGACGGCCCCACCGACGTCGCCGTACCGCAGCGCACGACGAGCGACCTCAGCCTCGATGGTGGTGGTGCTGCCGTCACCGAGCAACTGCACGATGCCGAACGAGGTTGCCGCGAACAGGAACACGATCGCTCCTGCGGCGACCGTCGCCGGGGCGAGGAGCGGGGCGACGACGTGCCGGGCGACGTTCCAAGGCGAGGCCCCCAGAGTGCGCGCCGATGCGGTCAGGTCGTGAGGGAGGGTCTCCCACGCCGATCCGACGACGCGGACCACGACGGCGAGGTTCACGTACGAGTGGGCGACGATCACGGCCCACCACGTGCCGCGGGCCGAGTCGGGCAACAGGGCGAGGAAGGCTGCGCCCGTCACGACCGTGGGCAGCATGAACGGCACGACGACGAGGGTCCGGATGAGCGTCCTGCCCCGGAACCGCCGTCGGGCGAGCACGTAGGCGGGAACCATGCCGACCGCGAGTGTGACGACGGTGGTGAGCACTGCCTGCCAGACCGTGAACCACGCGATCGACAACACCCGGCGAGAACCGAGCGCCTCGCCGATCGCTCCCGCGCCGACGGTGCGGACGGCGATGACGAGAGCGGGGACGACGACGAACCCGACGATCACCACCGTCGGCGGTGTCGCCAGTGCCACCACCAGCCGGCGCGGCAGGCGGTTCAGCTGCCCAGCAGGGCGGTCCACTGCTCCTGCCACGTCTGGCGGTTGGCGTCGATCTCCGCGGGGTCGATGGTCCACGGTGAGGTGGGGACGACGGCGAAGTCGACGAAGACCTGCGGGAGTTCGATCGCGGGGTCCGCCGGGTAGACGAACAGGGTCAGCGGCAACTCGGCCTGGAACTCGGGCGACGTCAGGAACTCCACGAGTGCGGCGGCATCGTCCGGGTGGTCGGTCCCGGCGAGGACGCCGACGTACTCGGTCTGTCGGAAGCAGGTCTGCTCGACGACCCCGGTGGGCGCGTCGGTGCGGGGCGGATCGGCGAGGACGACCTCGGCGGGCGGGCTGCTCCCGTAACTCACGACCAGCGGGCGGTCGCCTCCGGCTCGTGTGAACAGTTCGTAGTAGGCGGTCTCCCAGGAATCGGCCACGGCCACGTCGTTGGCGCGCAGGGCGGTCCAGTAGTCCTGCCAGCCCTCGCCCTCCGATGCGATCGTCGCGAGGAGGAAGGCGAGGCCGGGCGACGACGCCGTGGGGTCCTGGACAGCGAGAAGCCCTGCGTAGGTCGGGTCGACGAGGTCGGCGAGCGTCGTCGGCGGCTCGATGCCCTTGGCGGCGAACCACTCGATGTCGTAGTTGACACAGACGTCACCGACGTCGGCCACGACGGGGTCGTCCGCATAGATGCCGCCCTCGGTGGCGGCGGAGAGCCACGTGTTGTCGACACCCCAGATCACGTCGGCCTCGGGATTGCCGGCGGTGAGGACGGCCTTGGTCACCAGCGTGCCGGTGTCGCCACCCGTGACGACCTCGACGGTGCGGCCGGTGCTCTCGGCCCATGCGTCGAGGGCGTCGTTCAGCGGTGTGCCCTCGGTCGGGAACGAGTCGTAGGCGAGGAGACGGAGGGCGACGGGACCCGACGGCTCGTCGGAGCAGGCGACGAGGCTGGTCGCTGCGGCGGCGAGCAACACGAGAGCAGTGGGCCGCCTCACGGGATCACCGCGGTGACGACGCCGGACGTGACGGTGAGCATGGGGGAATCCTCCGCGATGTTGGACAGACCGAGGGCGGTGGTGGGTGACAGGTCGGCA
>JBEBDM010000209.1:0-6378 GCA_041156905.1 Actinomycetota bacterium
GCGCACGGCGTCGTGCTGCTCCTGGTCGACCTCGCCGGGCTCGACCATCGGGTCGATCTCGCCGACGATGTCGACACCCAGACCGACGTGCTGGAGCGCCGACGGGTCGCGCCACGAGACCAGCTTCGGCCCGACGATCCCGGCGTTCGAGCGGTAGAGCTCCTCCACGAGGAGACGAATCGCATCGGGTTCGAGCACCACGTCGTCGTGGAGGAAGCAGAAGAACCCGTTGTCGCCCTGGACGAGCTGCCGGACCGAGTTCGCTGTCGGGCCGAATCCGGGGTTGCCGGCGACCTGCTGGACGAACGCCTGGGGAAGGTGCACCGAGATCCGGGCCTGGACGTCGGAGAACGAGCCGGCTCCGGACACCTCACCACCGGCGACCAGGAACAGGAAGCGCAGGTTGGGGTGGTCCTGCCGCGCCAGACCGGCGAGCACGTGCTCGAACCAGTCGCCCGGTTGGTGGACGACCGTGACGGCCACCACGGGCGGAGCGAGGGGGGTGGTCTCGTCCACGATGCGGCGAGGCTAGCGGCGCGCCACTCGGGCGGACCGTCACCCCGTCGGGTGTCACAGCCCACCTGAGCGGCCTAGCCTGCGCTCATGCAGCCCCTCGACCGCCTCCTGCGCAGCGTGGCCCACCTCGCACGCGAGGCCGCCCTCGTCTCGGCAGGGCTGGCCGTGCTGACCTACCAGGAACTGCAGGTCAAGCGCCGCGAGCAGGAGCGGGCGCGGCGCGAGGCGTCGTCCACCTCGGCCTGATCCGACCAGGAGGCGCGGCCGCTCAGGCGAAGTAGCCGGTGACGTCGACGACGAGATGCGTCGACGTGCTCGGGAGCACGCACCAGCGGCCGGACCCGTCGTCGGGCCCCACGACGGTGTTGGAGGCCGCCGTCGCCACGGGGAAGCGCACCATCGACACCTGGGGTGCCGGGGTCCGACAGTCGTGCACGGTCAGGTACCCCTCGCCCAGCGGCGCGAGGGCAGCGACCGTCCCGACCACGGCCCGCAGACCCGCGGCCTCGGGGAGCCCGGAGACTCCCGCGACGTCGACCACGACCTCGCTCGCCACCGTTCCCTGCACCCCACCCGTTCCGTCGCGGGTGTCGAGCAGGCGGGCTGGTTCGAGCGGACGGTACGACGCCGTGGCTCCCGACCCGAACCAGGCCGACATGTCGACGACCACGTGGACCGAGGTGCTCGAGTAGATGCACACGCCGCCGTAGACGTCGAGGCGCACCTGGACGTGGTTGGTCACCGGCAGTGCCGCCGTGACGTTCAGTGAACTCGACGCCGGGACGGTCGACGAACACGGGAAGACCGTCAGGTAACCGTCGGCAGCCGACCCGAGAGCGTGCACGGTGAGGGCGGCGGCGACGGCACCGGCCGGAGCCTTGCCGACACCCTTTGCGGCGACACGGGTGATCGATCCGGCGGCGACACGGGACGACGAACGGGTGTCGAGCAGGCGGGTCACGGGCAGTGGCTCCATCATCTGGCCGCGCGCCGTGGAGTACCTGCCCGAGAGATCGACGAGGACATGGGTGTCGACGTCGGAGTGCACGCACAGCGCTCCACCGGAGCCGAGCGGCACGATCGACGACGCAGCGACGACCCGACCCGCCACTGCCCTCAGGGTGACGGCCGCCGGACGCTCGCGACCACATGCGTAGGCCGTGAGCCGACCCGATGCAGCGGGGCGCACGGCGGTGACGTTGGCGACCACCGCCGTGATGGCCGAGCCGTAGCCGGGGTCGACGACGAGTGTGCATCCGGCCGGCAACTCACCCACGACCGACCCCCGGCCGAGGCGCGTGTCGACGAAGCGCTCGGGTGTGGAGGCCACCAGTCGGGCGGCGGGAACGTCGGCGAAGGCCGGCAGGGTCGGATCGAGCGCCGGCGGGATGCGATCACCGCACTCGGGCGGCGGCTCGGACGCGACGTCGACCACACGGAACCAGTTCGACACCAAGACCAACTGGCCGGCACTGCCACGGACCTTGTAGCGGAACTGGTCGCCGGTGACCACGACCGATCCGGCCGAGCCGTTGATGCGCATCGACAGGACTCGACCGCCCCACTCGCCGACACCGTTGCGCTCGAGGATCTCGATCGAGCGGTACGTCCCGATCGAGGGGTACGCCGACTCGATCGAGGCGACAGGGAGATCGTCGGTCCAGCGGTACTTGGGGTTGAGCGAGACCGAGTCGCCCTCGTCGAGCACGCCCTTGTAGGGCATCAGGGCACCGACACCGTCGACGGTGTAGCCACCCGTCGAGGCGGAGAACATCGTGAGCGCGACGGGTCCGGTGGCGCTTCCGACCCTGCGGACCATGCCCGCCGTCGCCAGCACCGCGGCGTCGGTGGCCGGGTGCTCGGTGGCGGTGAAGGTGCCCGCGAGCGAGGTGCGCATCGCCGCGCCGTAGTACGCCTGACACGAGAGGTCGCACGTCCGTGCGTAGGGCAGGTAGCGCGTCTCGGCCATCGCGAAACTGCGAGCCGCCACCGCTTGGGCCTGCAGCGCCTGGGCTCCCTTGCCACCACCGGCGGTAGCCCAGCCGGGTGACATCTCCTTGGCGATCACCGCACGCAGGTAGTGCTCGACCCTGACCCTGTTGACGGTGCGCACCTCGCCCGCGGAGAAGTGCGTCGCCACGATCGAGCCGCGGTAGGTACGCACCTTGCCCGTGGGCTCGCAGACCGAGGCCATCTGTCGGTAGTCGTTGGTGCTGTAGGTGTTGACCGTCGGCCGGATGATGACCTCCGGTCCGACCGAGTCGGCCACCAGCGTCCAGCCGGCGGCTCCGGGATCGGTCGTGGCGTCGGGACAGCGCTCGCCGTCGTTGCGCGCCCACACCCGGTAGGTCGTGGAGGTGAGGGGTCGGGCGACGACCGCGGTGAACGGGCCGGCGGCCACTCCAGCGACCTCGAGCCGGCCCGACTGGCTGACGACGGCGGTCTGGGCGCCATCGAGGTTCTGGAGGCGGATCCCGACGATCGTGTCGAGCGGCTGGGTCCCGGCGAAGGTGTTGTTGTAGTAGTGCCCGAGGATCTGGGAGGCCGACCAGCCCTTCTCCACGGCGTAGCCGTAGGCACCCCACTGGCTCAACCCGTAGCCGTGCCCGTTGCCCGCACCCTCGAAGGTCACGACGCCGCTGCTCAGCGCCGTGGCGACCGGCGCGGACGCCGACACCGCGACCACGGAGGCGGACGCGATGGCAGCGGCGAGCAGGGCCCGGGAGGCACGGAGGAGGGACATCATGGGAGGAATCGGCACGGCGGGACCCGCACTTGACCAGTCTGGCGGACGGCACACCGGCACGGTCGGCATCCACGGCCGAGGGCTAGGCTGGAGGTCTTGCCTCCCGCACCCGACGACGAGTCTTCCTCCACCCGCGCCTCGCTCCCCGAGGGCACGATCCCCGTGGCGATCGGCCTGCTCATCGCAGGGGTCGCCGCCTACCTGTTCCTGAAGGTCGGCAAGCAGGCGCTGGGCAGCGACGAGGCGCTCCAGCCGATCACCAGCCTCTGGGTGGCCACCTTCGCCCTCGCTCCGGGCGTGTTCCTCCCTGTCGAGCAGGAGCTCGCCCGGGCCCTGGCGCACCGACGTGCCATCGGACTCGGCGGTAAGCCGGTCCTGCGGCGGGTGATCGTCCTCGGCACGATCCTCGCGGTCGTGGTCGCCGTCGGCATCCTCGCCATCAGCCCGTACCTGGCATCCGGCTTCTTCAACGACGACTGGGTGCTCGTCGCCGCCTTGCTCATCGCCTTCGTCTCGTACACACCCGCCCACATCGCACGCGGCGTGGCGAGTGGCCACGGGCGGTTCGGCGCCTACGCCATCGTCATGGCCGCCGACGGCGTCGTGCGGATCGCCCTCTGCGCCGGACTCGCCGTCGTGGGTGTCACGGCCGTCGGCCCGTACGGACTCGCCATCGCCTTCGCTCCCCTTCCCGGGGTGCTCTGGGTGGCCGCCCGGGGCCAGCTCCGTACCGACGACGGCCCGCCGGCCGAGTGGGGCGAGGTCACCCAGAACCTCGGATGGCTGCTCGCCGGTTCGATCTTCGCCGCCGGTCTCGTCAACGCCGGACCGCTCGCCGCCACCGTGCTGGCCAGCGCCGACGAGAAGGAACTCGTCACCCGCTTCACGTACGGCGTCCTGCTCGCCCGCATCCCGCTGTTCCTGTTCCAGGCGGTGCAGGCAGCGCTGCTCCCCCGTCTGTCACGTCTCGCCGCCCGCAACGAGATCGGCGAGTTCCGTCAGGGCCTCGGACGGCTGCTCAAGCTGGTGGGCGTCGTCGCGGTCGTCGGCGTCGTCGGCGCCTACGTGATCGGGCCGTTCGTCATCGAGAAGTTCTACGACTCCGAGCTCGACGGTTCGACCCTCGCCACGCTCGCCGTCAGCAGCGCGATCTACATGTTCGCCCTCGCCCTCGCCCAGGCCCTGATCGCCCTGCGCGGTCACGCTCTCGTCGCCCTCGGCTGGGGAACGGCAGGCATCACCTTCCTCGTCGTCACGGCTCTCTTCGACGGCGAACTGTTCGCCCGGATCGAGGTCGGTCTCGTGTCGTCGTCGACCGCCGCGCTGCTGGTCTTCCTCGTCGCCCTGCGTCACCGACTCAACAACGGGGTCACCCCCGACAGCGAGTCGTTGTTGCAGGCGCTCACTGACACCCCGCTCGAGACCTGAGGCCCAGCGGGCGACACGCCCGACACTGCCGGGCCGGGTGTCCTGGCTCAGGTGTGCCGGTTCAGCTGCGCTTGGCCGACTCGAGGCGCAGGTCGTTCTCGACCATCATCGCCACGAGCGAGGGGAAGTCGACCTCACGGGTCCAGCCGAGCTTCTCCTGGGCCTTGGTGGGGTCGCCCATGAGCAGGTCGACCTCGGCCGGGCGGAAGAACTTCTGGTCCTGGCGGACGTAGCGACGCCAATCGTCGATGCCGGCCTCGGCGAACGCGAGGGAGACGAGCTCCTCACCGCTGTGGGTCTCGCCCGTGGCCACCACATAGTCGTCGGGCTCGTCCTGCTGGAGCATGAGCCACATCGCCTTGACGTAGTCGCCGGCGTAGCCCCAGTCGCGCTTGAAGTCGAGGTTGCCGAGCACGAGCTCGTCCTGAAGCCCGAGCTTGATGCGGGCGACGGCGTTGGTGACCTTACGGGTCACGAACTCGAGACCACGGCGCGGACCCTCGTGGTTGAAGAGGATCCCGCTGCAGGCGTACAGGCCGTAGCTCTCGCGGTAGTTCACCGTGATGTCGTGACCGAACACCTTGGCGCAGCCGTACGGCGAGCGCGGGTGGAACGGGGTGCGCTCGGTCTGGGGGGTCTCGCGGACCTTGCCGAACATCTCGCTCGAGCTGGCCTGGTAGAAGCGGATCGGGTTGTTCTGCGCGCCGCCCACCATGCGGATCGCCTCGAGCATCCGCAGGACGCCGAGACCGGTGATGTTCGCGGTCAGCTCGGCCTGGTTGAAGCTGAGCGCCACGAAGGAGATCGCACCGAGGTTGTAGACCTCGTCGGGCTGGGTCGACTCGAGGGCCTTGACCAGCGACGGGAGGTCGGCGAGGTCGCCCGGAACCGGCTCGACGTACGGGAACTCGTCGCGCATCGCGGTGAACTTCGGGTTGTTCTGGCCCTTGACCATGCCGAACACCTCGTAGCCCTTGCCGTGCAGGAACTCGGCGAGGTGCTGTCCGTCTTGTCCGGTGATACCAGTGATGAAGGCGCGGGGCATGATCGTCTCTTCGGTCGGCGGGTCGGCAGAGTCTACGCGGGCGACCGGCCACTAGCCTCGCTCCCATGACCCCGCTCGTGGTGGCCTTCGACGCCGGGCCGCTCCACGGACCGCTGACGGGAGTCGGTTTCGCGACCGAGCACATGCGCTCAGCCCTGGCCGCCCGTGGTGATGTCACCCTCCACGAGTACGTGCTCTCGTTCCGCGCCCAGTTGAGGCCAGGGACCACACGACTCCCCCTCCCCGCTGCTCTCGCCCAGCGGGCGTGGGCCTCCACGGGGCGGCCGAGGGTCGACCGATGGCTCGGCGACGCCCAGCTGGTCCACGGCACGAACTACGTCGTTCCCCCGAGCCGTCTGCCCCGGATCATCACGATCCACGACGTCTGGTTCCTCCGTGAGGCGCGATCGGCCGCACCCGGCGTCGTGCGTGCCGGCCGGGCGATGACACGAGCGCTCACCTCCGGTGCGGTGGCCCACGTCCCCTCGCAGGCCACCGCCGAGGCTCTGCGATCGCTCGTCCCGTCGGTCAGGGCGACGGTGGTGCCTCTCGGACCGCTCCCCCTCGGACCGGCTCCCGAGACGTGCCCGTACCCCGAGTTGTCCGGCCGACCCTTCGTGCTGGCGATCGGCACCCTCGAGCG
>JBEBDM010000210.1:0-8224 GCA_041156905.1 Actinomycetota bacterium
TTTTCGGATGACCTCGCGCAGACTGGGGACGTGCGTGAGATCTGTGACGACCTGGCCGAGGAGCATCGATCCCTGAGCGGGATGCTCGCCGCGATCGACGACAGCGGGTTCGCGACGCCGACACCTGCCGATGGATGGACGGTTCACGATCAGGTCGCCCATCTCTGGTACTTCGACCAGCGGGCGGCGTGGTCGCTCACGGAACCCGAGCGCTTCAATGCAGACCTCTCCCGGCTGATGGCGTCGGGTGGCATCGACGAGGCCGTGGCGATCGGTCGTTCGATGGAGGTGTCGGTACTCCGCGAGTCGTGGTCGCTCGGTGCGCGTGCGATGGTCGAGATGGCGCGGGACGTCGATCCGTCGTCGCGGGTGCCGTGGTACGGGCCAGCCATGTCGGCGCGTTCGAGCATGTCGGCGCGCCTGATGGAGGCGTGGGCGCACGGTCAGGACATCGCCGACGCCGTGGGTGTCGAGCGCGAGCCGTCGATGCGACTCCGGCACGTCGTCCGCCTCGCCGTGAGGGCGCGTCCGTACGCGTACCGGGTGAACAAGCGTGAGTTGCCGGCGACCGGTGTGTCGGTGATCCTCGAGGCCCCCGACGGCAGCACGTGGGAGTGGATCGAGGAGGGGAGCGACTCGATCATCCGCGGTTCGGCACTCGACTTCTGTCTGCTCTCGGTGCAGCGTCGACACCTGGCCGACACGTCACTCGTCGCCGAGGGACCTGCGGCGCACGACTGGCTGTCGATCGCCCAGGCGTTCGCGGGTCCTCCCGGCTCGGGCCGCAGCCCTAGAGGTCGCTGATCTTCTTGAAGACCTCGGCCGCCCCGAGGCCGTGCGGGGCGCCAAGTCCGGCGAGTCGCGCCCGGATCCGGGTACGGAAGGCGTCGAGTTGGTCGGTGTCGACGACCTTCATCGTGCTCTCGAACTGGCTCTCGTGCGCCTCGAGCGCGAAGAGCTTGGCGTCGACGTAGTCGGTGACGTCCTCGACGTGATCGGGCTCGTCGGCCTCCCAGAGCAGCAGCGTGTCGGGGCGGTGGTGGGCGAGACCGTGCTCCTTGTTGAAGTGCGGGTCGCGTGCGTTGACGATCCCCTCGCACGCAAGGAGCCCGGCATGGCGGTGATCGGGGTGGAGTCGGTACCGCTTCCACGGATCGTGTCCGAGCACGACCTGGGGACGCAGTTCACGGATCACCCGGGCCACCTCGCCACGCAGGGCGAGCCCGCTCTCGAGTTCGCCGTCGACCTGGTGGAGGAACACGACCGTGCCGGCCGAACTCCCCGCGAGTCGACGAGCGGCCTCGCGTTGCTCCGCCTCGCGACGGTCGACGAGGGCGACGGTGTCGGCCGAGGCGTCCCACGTTCCCTTCGAGCCGTCGGTGAGCACGAGGTGATGGACGATGCAACCGTGTGCGGCCCACTTGGCGAGCGTGGCACCACAGCCGAACTCGACGTCGTCGGGATGGGCCCCGATCGCGAGGGCCGATCGTGGGATGGCGAGGTCGGTGGACGCAGCGGTCAGCGTGTGAGGGACAGGTTGGCCGGGTTCGTTGGCAGCCACGGTGGCAGCACCTCCTGGACGAGCGGGTGGGTGAGGTCGCGCGGGACGTCGAGGTCGAGCGACAGCGTCGGGTGGTGCAGCACGCGCACGGGGAGTCCGGTGGCGAGAGCGCGTTCGAGGTGTCGGCTGAAGGAGCGTCGTCCGTAGGCCGGCTCGAAGCGGCAGTCGACGGGGAGGCTGAGCACGTTCGTGCCGTCATGTGCGGCGTCGGGGACGAGGGTGATCGCGCCGTGCTCGACGAGCGATCTCAGGCCGGACGCGAGTGGGAGGTCGGAGTGCACGACGACGGCATGAGCGCACCCGGTGTCGGCAAGGTGCTGCAGGCCCCGCGCGACGGCGCCGTCGAGGCCGAGTCCGGGACACCAGACGACCTCGGCCCCTGCGCCCTTGGCCCACTCGGCGACGGCATCGTCGTCACACGCGACAGCAACGCGCATTCCGTCGGCGGCGGCCAGCACACGCCCTGCGCTCCACTCCGCGAGGCGTGCCCGCTCGACAGGTCCGAGGACGGAGGACAACCGTCCCTTCGCGTCGGCGAATGCCTTCACCGGCACGAGGACTGCGCTCTCCACGTCGGCATCGTAGGCCGACCGGGCCGCGGTCGCGGCTGTCGACCGGGCGCGGCTCGTCACCTACTCTGTCGGTGTGAGCAGCGCGACGGTCAAGGTCAGCGTCATCGGTGCGGGATCGTGGGGGACCACCGTCGCGGCGATGGCGGCGGAGAACGTGCCGACCGTGCTGTGGTCGCGTCGTCCCGAGCTCGCCGAGCAGGTCAACGCCGAGCACGTCAACGGTGACTACCTCCCCGGTTTCGACCTCCCGCACCGGTTGCGGGCGACCTCCTCCCTCGAGGATGCCGTTCGTCACGCCGACGTTCTCGTGATGGCGGTGCCGTCACACGGCTATCGCGACGTGGCTGCCGAGGCGGCCCGTCACCTTCGTCCGTGGGTGCCCGTGGTCAGCCTGACGAAGGGCATCGAGCGATCGAGTCGCAAGCGGATGAGCGAGGTGACCCGTGACGAGATGCCGGGCCATCCCGTGGCAGTCCTGACGGGTCCGAACCTCGCGAAGGAGATCCTGTCGGGACAGCCGGCCGCGTCGGTGGTGGCCGTCGACGACGGCGACATCGCCGCCGAACTGCAGCGGATCTTCTCCCGCCCGGCGCTGCGCGTGTACACGAACACCGACGTGGTGGGCTGCGAGGTCGCCGGTGTCGTGAAGAACGTGATCGCGATCGCTGCGGGCATGGCCGAGGGCATGGGCTTCGGTGACAACTCGCGTGCCACCCTCATCACCCGCGGTCTGGCCGAGATGACCCGCCTAGGGATGGCGATGGGCGGGTTGGCCCCCACGTTCGCCGGTCTCGCCGGGATGGGCGACCTGATCGCCACGTGCAGTTCGCGTCAGAGCCGCAACAACATGGTGGGATTCCAGCTCGGACAGGGCAGGCTGATCGACGAGGTGTTGGCGGACATGACCATGGTGGCTGAAGGAGTGAAGAGCTCGCCGAGCGTGCTCGATCTTGCGCGCGACCACGGTGTCGACATGCCGATCACCGAGCAGGTGGTGGCGGTGTGCCACCAGGGCCGTGCTGCCAAGGATGCGCTCGCCGCACTCATGCAGCGCAGCAGCAAGAGCGAACTGGAGTAGGCCGTGATCACCACGGGTGTGTGGGGCGGGCAGTGGCGCGCCGACGTGACGGCAGGCGGCGGACTCGAGCCGTGGCGTGATGGACGGCCGGTGCACTGGCACGTGGCTGCCGACGACAGGTGGCACTCGCCTGAACAGGAGTCGTCGGTGCGCCAGCGTCGGATCGCTGGCACGCCGGTGGTCGAGACGCGGGTGCGCATCCCCCAGGGAGATGCCATCCAGCAGATCTGGACGACCGCCGACCATGGCGGACTGACGATCATCGCCGTCGAGAACGCATCGCCGCTGCCGATCGTGGTGGCCTTCACGCACCCGGGTCTGCTCAGCGCCCGTCCCGGCTCCTCGCACATCGAGGGGATCGAACTGCCCGAGGGGACGACGGCGTATCCGGTCGGCCATCGTGCTCGCCTCGTCGTGGCCCTGCCGCACTCCGACCCGCTGCCGGCGAGCCTCGCTGGGGGGTTGCCGACCGACCTGCCGACGGCCGACGGTGTGGCGCGCGGCTGGACGGTCGTCGCCGACAAGGCGGGGCGCATGGTGCTGCCGGAGTCGGAGTGGACCGAGCGTGTGGTCGCCGAGCGGTGCGAGCTCGCCCTCGGTGGCCCGGAGCGTCCCGACCTCGACGCGGTGGGCTTCGTCCTCGGCGTCGACCAGCTGGTGCGCATGGGTGACTCGGCTCACGAATGGATGCCTGATCTCGCTGCTGCTGTCGAGCGCGCCGCACGCCACCAGTCGGACGACTGGGCCTATGCGATCGCCCTCGACCGCGCCGCTGCGGTCGCCGTGACCGCCGGTGACGACCGCGCGGCCCGCGACCTCGCTGCCCTCGCAGCACGGACGGCGGGTGGGGTGTCGCCGCGACCTGCCGAGCCGCCGTTGGCCGGTGTCCGCTTCCTCGCGTGGGTCGAGACGATGCTGGTGTCGGTCACCTCGCAGGGTGCGTCGCTGCTGCCGTTCGGGTTCCCGCAGGAGTGGCTGGGCCAGAGTCTCGAGGCCCACCGCATGCCAGCGGGTGCGGGTCGCACCGCCTCGTTCGCCGTCCGCTGGCACGGAGCGCGACCGGCCGTGCTGTGGGAGCAGACCGGTGGTGGAACCCTGACCGCCCCGGCGACGGCGCCGTCGTGGTCGACCGCGGAGGCGTCGGGCGAGACACTCTGGCCCGAGCCGGTGTCGGCTCCCTGACCCTGGTGCGGGGCCGAGATGTGTGACGTCCTCGTGGCCCTCGGCCGGGCGACAGCGACTGGGGTGACCCTCTTCGCGAAGAACAGTGACCGTCCGCCGAGCGAGCGTCAGGTCGTCGAGTACGTCGGTCCGCGTCTCGACATCGGATCGACGACCACCACGTACGTCGAGGTCGCCGCACACGACGATCCGACACTGCCCTGCGTGATCTCCCGCCCGTCGTGGGGATGGGGTGCCGAGCACGGGGTGAACGTCCACGGAGTGGCCGTCGGGAACACCACCGTCTACACGACGCTCGACCCGCGCGGGGCTGGCCCCGGGCTCACTGGGATGGACCTCGTCCGACTCGCCCTCGAGCGGGCGACGACAGCCGATGGTGCCGTGGGCATCATCACGACGCTCCTCGCCGAGCACGGCCAGGGTGGCTCGGGGCACGACCCGGCAGCAGGTCGTGAGAGGCCGTACTGGAACTCGTTCCTCGTGGCCGACCCCGCGAGCGCCTACGTGATCGACACGAGTGGGCGGGACCACGCGGTCGAGCGGGTCGAGGCGGTGCGAGCGATCTCGAACCGCACCACGATCCCGTCGTTCGACGCTGCACACCGTCACCCCCGCCAGCCGGTGGAGCGGCTCGTCGACCCGCGATGGGAGGCATCGAGGGCCGTGCTCGCTCGTGGGCCCGTCACCCGCGAGCAACTCGTCGACCACCTCCGCTCCCACGACTCGTGTGGTGAGGCGGGATGGAGCGTGTGCATGCACGTCGACGGGGTCGAGGAGACGACGTCGTCGATGATCGCCGAGCTGGCGCCCGACGGAGCTTCGGTGTTGTGGCTTCTCATCGGGCACCCGTGCAGGCGCGACTACACGAGGGTCGTGTTCGCCGAGGTGGCGATGAGCGATCTCTCGCTGGTCTGAGGCCGTACCGCTCGGTCGAGCGGGTCAGTGGCTCGTGTTCAGCCGGCGGCGCGTGCGTCGAGGCTGGCGACGATGGCGTCGAGCTTGGCGCGGACCTGCGCCTCGATCTCCGGGTCGGAGGTGGTGCCGTCGGCGTTCAGTCGATCGCCGGCGAAGGAGAGACGGACGTGGGGCTCGTCGACGACGGTGGCGCCCATGAGGCCGAGCACGGTGGAGATACCGTCCTGGGCGCGCTGGCCGCCCGATGCCGAGGCGGCGCTGAGGAACGAGATGGTGGTTCCGGCGACATGGCGGTCGTCAGCCGGTCGGCTCAGCCAGTCGAGGGCGTTCTTGGCCAGGGCGCTGGTGCCCCAGTTGTACTCGGGGAGACCGATGATCAGGGCGTCGCTGCCGCGCACGTCGTCCCAGAGTCGCTGCACCACGGCGGGCGGGTCGTACTCGACGTCGGGGTTCATCCACGGCAACTGGTCGACGTAGTCGATGATCTCGATGCTCAGCCGCTCGGGTGCAACCCGCTGGGCCATGAGGACGAGGGCGGTGTTCAGCGATCCGGTGCGGAGGCTCCCGCTGAAGGCGACGGCGCGATAGTTGCTCATCCCGCCAGTATCGCGGGCCGTCGGAACCGTGCCCGAATCAGTTCGGTTCGAGCACTGCGTCGGTGCCGACCTCGATCACGCCCGGCTCGAGCACCGTGGCGTAGACGCGGCTGACATCACCCTTGTCGTGGCGGATGCGGTCGAAGCGGCCGTCGGAGAACCACTGCGAGAGGTGGCGACAGGGTTCGGCGTAGCAACTGATCTCGCAGAGCACGCTGCCGAGGCGGAGCCGCACGCCGGGGCGGACGTCCGACCAGTCGAGGCCACGCAAGGTGACGTTCTCCCCGGCGCGACCGGGAGCGATGGGATGACCGTCGGCGGTGAGTGAGTCGATGATCTCGCCACTCCACAGGCAGAGGGCCTGGTAGGGGGCACCGTGGTGGTTGCGGTTGCGCTGTGCGTCGCCTCGTGCCCCGGCGAAGCCGACCTCGAGCGAGTCGCGTGCCGCCTTCGGTACTCCACCGCCGCTCGCGTGGAGTGCGGCCACCGTTCCCGTCGCGGTCGCGGGCAGTGCACCTGCGGCCCGCAGGGCTGGGCCGACGGCGAGATAGGCGGCCCACACGGCGGGGAGGTCGGCGGTGGCGTTGCCCGTCAGTGTCGGACGGAGGTGGTCGACGAGGCCAGCATCACGTCGATCGGTGAACGCCGACCAGAAGTCGTCGAACTCCTCGACGGCGCGCTCGGCGTCGCGGACGGAGAAGGCGTACGGGCCGATCGTGAGCATGGGCCCACCGTAGACGGTCACCTAGATTGGCCGCATGTCGTCGACCACCCGGCCCGAGTTCCCCGACCTGCGCCTCACCGAGTGGACCTCGTGCGGTGGCTGCGCCGCGAAGTGGGGTGCGTCGCTGCTCTCCGACCTTGTGCGCGAGATGGCGTCGGGGAGCGATCCGTCGCTCCTCGTGGGCCTCGCGCCGTTCGACGACGCGGCGATCTACAAGGTCGCTCCTGACGTGGCCCTGGTGAGCACCACCGACTTCTTCCCACCGCTCGTCGACCATCCTTCCGACTTCGGGGCCGTCGCCGCGGCGAACGCGTGCAGCGACGTGTTCGCGATGGGTGGCCGGGTCGTGCTCGCGATCAACGTCGCCGCCTTCCCCGAGCACTTCCCCCGTGAGGCGATCACCGCGATCTTCGACGCCGCGGCCGAGGTCGTGGCCGAGGCTGGTGGCTCGATCGGCGGTGGCCACACGATCCGTAACCCCGAGCCGATCTTCGGGCTCGCCGTGCAGGGAGTCGTCCACCCCGATCGTGTCTTCCGCAAGGGTGGCGGTCGGCCCGGCGATGTGCTCGTCCTCTCCAAGCCGGTCGGTACTGGTCTCGCGCTCGCAGCGGGCACCGATGCCGACAAGGCAGCAGCGATCGCCGGGATGCGCACGCTCAACCGCCTCGCCTCGGAGGAACTCCAGGCGATGGGATCGGCTGTCAGGGCCGTGACCGACGTGACCGGGTACGGGCTCGCCGGGCACGGATGGGAGATGGCCGAGCGTGGTGGTGTCGGCGTGGTGGTCGAGACGTCGTCTGTCGTCGCGTACCCCGGTGCCCGGGAAGCCGCCGCCCGCGGCGTCCGGACCGGTGGAGACCGTCGGAACCGCGATTACGTCGAGGCGCACCTCGACAGCACGGCCGACGCCGTGGGTGAGGCGTTGTGCATGGACCCGCAGACGTCGGGCGGTCTCCTCGCTGCCGTCGACGCCGGAGCGGTCGCCGGTCTCTCGTCGCGCTGGACCGTCGTCGGGTCGATCGTCGAGGGCCCGGCGCGCCTCGTCCTTCGCTGATCCATGGCAGGTGCGGCTCCGACACGGGCTCTCGAGAAGGAGCTCTGGGCCGCGGGGCACGAGTACGTGGTCGGCATCGACGAGGTCGGTCGCGGTGCGTGGGCGGGTCCGTTGGTGGTGGGTGCCGCAGTGCTGCCGCGCGACCAGCGGGTCAACGGTGTCCGTGACTCCAAGATGCTGACGGAGAAGTCGCGTGAAGCGTTGTTCGACCGCATCGCCGGCTGGTGTGTGGCGTGGTCGCTGGGTGCGGCCTCGCACGAGGAGTGCGACGCCCTCGGGATGGCGGAGGCCCAACGGCTGGCGGCGCGTCGGGCGATCGCCGGGCTCGGCGTCGTGCCGTCCGCGGCCATCGTCGACGGGTCGTGGGACTTCCTGCGCGGTGTGGTGGGGCACGTCGAGATGCGGGTGAAGGCCGACCAGAGTTGTCTGCCCGTTGCAGCGGCGAGTGTTCTGGCCAAGGTGAGTCGTGACCGTGAGATGCGCTCGGCCGCGGAGCACTATCCGCACTGGGCGTTCGACACGAACAAGGGGTACCCGTGCAC
>JBEBDM010000211.1:0-3403 GCA_041156905.1 Actinomycetota bacterium
CCACGTTGGTGAAGATCGAATTGCCCCAGAGCGCATCGACCGCGTTCTTGTTGGTCTCGACCCCCGTGCCCGGCGCCACGCCGAAGAAGCCGGCTTCCGGATTGATCGCCCTAAGCTGGCCGTCCTCGCCAAACCGCATCCAGCAGATGTCGTCGCCGATTGTCTCGGCCTTCCAGCCCGGGATGGTGGGCACGAGCATCGCGAGGTTGGTCTTGCCGCACGCCGACGGGAACGCGGCCGCGATGTACTTGGCCTCTCCGGCCGGGCTCGTGAGCTTGAGGATGAGCATGTGCTCGGCGAGCCAGCCGTCGTCGCGGGCCATCACCGAGGCGATGCGCAGGGCGAAGCACTTCTTGCCCAGGAGGGCGTTGCCGCCGTAACCCGAGCCGAACGACCAGATCTCGCGGGTCTCGGGGAAGTGGACGATGTACTTGTTGTCGGGGTTGCAGGGCCACGGCACGTCGGCCTGGCCCGGCTCGAGGGGAGCGCCGACCGAGTGGAGGCACGGGACCCACTGGCCGTCACCGAGGACGTCGAGGGCGCCCTGGCCCATGCGGGTCATGATCCGCATGTTGGTGGCGACGTAGGCGCTGTCGGTGAGCTGCACACCGATGTGGGCGATGGGCGATCCGAGCGGGCCCATGCTGAACGGCACGACGTACATCGTGCGGCCCTTCATGGTGCCGGCGTAGAGGGCAGTGAGCTCGGCGCGCATCTCGGCGGGCTCGCGCCAGTTGTTGTTCGGACCGGCATCGGCGGCATCGGCAGAACAGATGAAGGTGCGGTCCTCGACGCGGGCGACGTCGCCCGGGTCGCTGTGGGCCCAGTAGCTGTTCGGGCGCTTGGCGTCGTCGAGCTTGGTGAAGGTGCCGCTGTCGACGAGGGTCTGGCACAGGCGGTCGTACTCCTCGGCCGAACCGTCGCACCAGTAGATGTCGTCGGGCTGCATGATCGCTGCCCACTCAGCCACCCACTGCTGGAGACGGACGTTGCTGGTGGTACCGCTCATGTGGCGATCCTCCTCGGGTGACGGGCACGGCGCTGTGCCGGACGCACATCATGCCAAACCACACTGGAAAATTGGAAAGTCCGACGGGCCACTGGCCCATCGGACTTCAGAACTCGGGTATCGCTCCCAGCGATGGGGCGAGGGGTGCCTCAGGCGCCCGGGGTCTCCATGTCGGCCTCGCTACCGAGGCGGATCCGGGTGGCGTTCCCCTGTGCGTCGAGGTCGAACACCACTCGCTGCCCCTGGCGGAGCATGCGGAAGACCGAACCGACCAGCGCATCGGCGGCCAGTTCGTACTCGGCGAGATCGGTGTCGGTGAGGACGAGGCCGTCACCGGTGACCGGGTCGTAGCTCTTGACGACACCCTGCACGGCGGTGTCCTCAGCCGGCCTTGACGATCTTGCCGCTCTTGATGCAGCCCGTGCACACGTTCAGGCGACGGGGCGTGCCAGAGACGAGGGCGCGGACACGCTGGATGTTCGGGTTCCAGCGACGCTTGGTACGACGATGCGAGTGCGACACGTTCATGCCCCAGCTCGGGCCCTTGCCGCACACTTCACACACTGATGCCATGACGCACTTCTTCCAGTCGGACGTTCCGGTGAACGCCATCGGTGGGATTCGAACAGGGAACGCTACCAGCGTCGGTGGCCGGTTCACCACGCCCTCCGAGCGGCCTGTTCAGTAGTCTTGCGGCGTGCCCACGCTCGAGCGGTTCAGTCCCGAGGCCCTTCGCCACACGGTGATCACCTTCCGCGACACCATGAAGGCCCACGCCCCCGGTATCAACCGGCTGAACGTGTACCCCGTCCCCGACGGCGACACGGGCACGAACATGGCCCGGACGCTCGACGCCGTGGTCGCCGAACTGGAGGGGGCATCCCCCGACCTCGACGCGACCTGCAACGCCATCAGCCACGGCAGCCTCATGGGCGCACGTGGCAACAGTGGTGTCATCCTCAGCCAGATCCTCCGTGGACTCTCGGCCAGCCTCAAGGAGGCAGCCGACGGGACCGGGGCCCGGGTGGCGGACGCCCTGAAGGCAGCCTCGGCTGCGGCTTACCAAGCTGTCCTCAAGCCGATCGAGGGCACGATCCTCACGGTGGTGCGCGAGTCGGCCGACGGCGCCCACGCCGCCGCCGAGCAGGGCGAGTCGCTCGTGGGCGTGCTGCGCGCGGCCCGGGCCGCTGGAAAGGCCGCCCTCGACCGCACCCCGGAGATGCTCCCCGTGCTCAAGGACGCGGGCGTCGTCGACGCCGGCGGCGCCGGGTTCCTCCTCCTGCTCGACTCGGCGCTCCATGTCGTCGACGGTGAGCCGCTGCCCGAGCCCGACGAGTCGGCCGGTCCGAGCCTCGAGCAGCTCGAGGCGGTGTCCCTTCGTCACGCCGAGAGTGGTGTCGACGTCAGCGAACTCCGCTACGAGGTCATGTACTTCCTCGACCTCGCCGACTCCTTGATCGAGGAGTTCAAGCAGGGCTGGGGGGAGATCGGCGACTCGATCGTGGTGGTCGGCGGCGACGGGATCTGGAACTGCCACGTCCACACCAACGACATCGGAGCGGCCATCGAGGTCGCCCTCGACCTCGGTGGACGGCCGAAGAACATCCGGGTCACCGACCTGTTCGAGGAGGTCGCCGAGGAGCATGCCCACCGAGAGGCCGCGCTCGGCGGGGCTCCCACCCGTGTGGCGACGAGCCTGCCGTCGGTCACGTGTGCCGTCGTCGCCGTCTCGAGCGGTGACGGCCTCACCGAACTGTTCGGGCAGTTGGGCGTGCAGGGCGTGGTCACGGGCGGACAGACGCTCAACCCCTCGACCGCCGAGTTGCTCGCCGCCGTGGAGGCCACCAACTCGTCCCAGGTCGTGGTGCTCCCGAACAACAAGAACATCATCCCCGTCGCCGAGCAGCTCGATGCGCTGACCTCGAAGCGGGTCGTGGTGGTGCCGACGCGCTCGATGCCCGAGGCCCTCGCTGCGCTCGTCGTGTACGACCCCGAGGCCGACGTCGAGTCGAACGCTGCCGAGATGTCGGAGGCCGCCGAGTCGGTCACGACCGGCGAGGTCACGCAGGCCGTCCGCTCGACCAACAGCGATGTGGGGCCGATCGGTGAGGGCGACTGGATCGGGATCGTCCGTGGCGACGGCATCGTGACCGTTTCCGGCACCCTCGACGGCGCGGTCGTGGCGCTGCTCGACCATCTCGCGCAGCCCGGGTGCGAGATCGTCACCGTCGTGGAGGGGGCCGACGCGACACCCGGCCACACCGACGTGATCCACGCCTGGCTCGAGGAGAACCGCCCGGGGATGCAGGTCGAGGTGCACCGCGGTGGTCAGCCGCTGTACCCGTACCTCTTCGGGGTGGAATGAGCGCACTCACCCTCCGCGACTACTCGGCT
>JBEBDM010000212.1:0-2923 GCA_041156905.1 Actinomycetota bacterium
CCTCGTGCTCGTCGCAGGTCTTCTGGCGCTCGGCTCGCCGACGGACTCCGTCTCCTGCCTCGTCGCGCCCGTGGCCGCTCCCGTCAGCGAGCCGTTCGAGGCTCCCACCTGCCCGTATTGCGCCGGTCACCGGGGAGTGGAGTACTCCATGTCCCCCGGCGAGCCCGTGACGGCGGCCTCGGCGGGGGTCGTCACCTTCGCCGGGCAGGTCGCCGGCGTCCGGTGGGTGGTCGTGACCGACCTTCCGGGCCGCCTGGTGTCGTACGGGTACCTCCGCACCTCGGTGGTGGCCGTCGGCGAGCAGGTGGCGGTCGGGGAAGTGCTCGGGACGTCGTCCGAGCGCCTGTACCTCGGCGTGCGACAGGACGACACCCCGCTCGACCCGGCACCGCTGCTGGCGGGCACCGTGGCGGTCTCCCGACCCCGGCTGGTGCCCTCCGACGGGAGCCCCGGACGGCCCGCTCCCGTGCTGGCGACGACCTGTGTGACCAGCCCGGAAGGCCGCTAGCCTTCTCCGACGGTCACCATCGGGGTGGCCGACAACACCACCGACCCACCTGCGGTCGCCTCGGCGTCCGGGTCGGTGTTCCCCAACCGCAGGAGAGGAGAACCCCATGGCTGTCGTCACGATGCGCCAGATGCTCGAGGCCGGAGTCCACTTCGGCCACCAGACCCGTCGGTGGAACCCGAAGATGAAGCGCTTCATCTTCGGTGAGCGCAACGGGATCTACATCATCGACCTCGACCAGACGCTCACGCGCGCCGAGGCCGCCTACCGCTTCACCCGCGATCTCGCCGCCAAGGGCGGCACGGTGCTCTTCATCGGCACCAAGAAGCAGGCCCAGGACCCGATCCGCAGCTACGCCGACTCCTGCGGCATGCCCTACATCAACGAGCGTTGGCTCGGCGGCATGCTCACCAACTTCGAGACGATCCACAAGCGCGTCCAGAAGATGATGGAGTACGAGCGCATGCGCGCCGCCGGTGAGTTCGAGGCGATGCCGAAGAAGGAGGCCCTCCTCCTGACCCGTGAGCTCGAGAAGCTGCAGAAGAACCTCGGTGGTATCCGCGGCATGATCAAGCGTCCCGACGCCATCTTCGTGCTCGACACCAAGAAGGAGCACATCGGTGTCACCGAGGCCAACAAGCTCGGTATCCCGGTGATCGCCGTCGTCGACACCAACGTCGACCCCGACGTCGTGCAGTTCCCGATCCCCGGTAACGACGACGCCATCCGGGCCAACGCCCTGATGTGCCACGTCATCGCCGAGGCCATCCTCGAGGGCCGCTACATCGCCAACAAGCGCAACCCGCAGGCTGCCGCCGCGCCGGTTCGTAGTGCCGAGGACGACGCTGCCTTCGCCGCCGCCCAGGCCGACGCCCGCCGTCAGGCCGCCGCCGCCCAGGCCGAGCGCGACGCCCGTGTGGCCGCCGCCAAGGCTGCTGCCCCCGCCGAGACCCCGGCCGAGACCCCCGAATCGGAAAGCTGAGACACCCGATGGCAATCACCGCACAGGACGTGAAGGCGCTCCGCGACGCGACCGGCGCCGGAATGATGGACGCCAAGAAGGCCCTCGAGGCCAACGGCGGCGACATGGAGGCCTCGAAGCAGTGGCTCCGTGAGAAGGGCCTCGCGGCGAGCTCCAAGCGCGACGACCGCGAGAACACCCAGGGCGTCGTCGCCCTGTTCATCGAGGGCAACCTCGGTGCTCTCGTGAAGCTCAAGTGCGAGACCGACTTCGTGGCCGGTAGCGACCAGTTCAAGGCCGAGGCCGAGACCCTCGCCGCTCTCGTGGCGGCCAAGGGCGAGGCTGCGGTCGCCGAGCGCACCGCCCAGCTCGAGGACCTCAAGATCGTCCTCAAGGAGAAGATCGAGCTCGGAGAGGTCGTCCGCATCGAGGCCGCCGCCGGCAACGTGCTCGACAGCTACCTGCACGTGCAGGGTGGTCGTGGCGTGAACGGCGTGCTCGTCGAGATGAGTGGCGCCTCGGTCGAGCTGGCCCACGACGTGGCCGTCCACGTCGGGTTCGCCCGTCCGAAGTACCTCACCCGCGAGGACGTCCCCGCCGACGTGGTCGAGAAGGAGCGGGCGACGCTCGAGACCCTCAGCCGCAACGAGGGCAAGCCCGAGGCTGCGCTCCCGAAGATCGTCGAGGGTCGTATCAACGGCTTCTTCAAGGACATCGCGCTCCTCGAGCAGCCCTACGCCAAGGACGACAAGCAGTCGGTGAAGCAGTTCATCGGCTCGGCGTCCATCGTGCGGTACGCACAGGTCGAGATCGGCTGATCTGACATGACCGGTGCGTCGACCCCCCGTTGGAAGCGCATCGTGTTCAAGCCGTCGGGCGAGGCCCTGGCCGGACCATCCGGTCAGGGCCTCGACGCGGACACGCTCGCGGCCACGGCACAGGAGATCATCGCCGTCCGTGAGATGGGCGTCGACGTCACCGTCGTCGTCGGCGGCGGCAACTTCTGGCGTGGACGCCAGGGTGCGATGTCCGGGATGGACGCCACCCAGAGCGACCACATCGGCATGCTCGGCACCGTGATGAACGCCCTAGCCCTCCAGGACGCCCTCGAGCGGGCCGGCCAGAGCACCCGGGTGCAGAGCGCCATCGAGATGCCGCGGATCGCCGAGCCGTACATCCGGCGCCGGGCGATGCGCCACCTCGAGAAGGGTCGGGTCGTGATCTTCGCGGCCGGAACCGGCAACCCGTTCTTCACGACCGACACCGCGGCAGCCCTGCGCGCTGCCGAGATCGACGCCGAGGCCCTGCTCAAGGGCACTCACTCGGGTGTCGACGGCGTGTACGACGCCGACCCGCGCACGAGCCCGGATGCCGTGAAGTACTCCGAGGTGTCCTACATCGAGGTCATGACCAAGAACCTCAAGGTCATGGATGCCACGGCCATCGCCTTCTGT
>JBEBDM010000213.1:0-10701 GCA_041156905.1 Actinomycetota bacterium
CCGGTGGCGAAGGTGAGCCCGGCCTGGTCGTTGGTCTGGATCTGGTTGATCCCGGGGAACACGTACTCGACGGGATCCTCGACCGTGGTGATGTTCTTGCCCGACGAGTTGACCTCGAGCAGCGACGCATAGAGCGTCGTGGTCTTGCCGGCGCCGGTGGGGCCTGCGCAGATCACCATGCCGAACGGCGAGTGGATCATCTTCGAATAGTGCAGGTACGTCTCGCGCGGAAAGCCCAACTCGGACAGACCGATCATCGACCGCGACTTGTCGAGGATTCGCATGACGATCTTCTCGCCGAACACCGTCGACACGCTGGCGACGCGGACATCGACGTCCTTGCCGTCGATCGTCGTCGAGAACTGGCCGTCCTGCGGGCGACGCTTCTCGACGATGTTCATGCCGCTCATGATCTTGAGGCGGCTGGTCAGCGCGGCGTGCACACCCACCGGGAGGTCGAACGTCTCGACGAGGTGCCCGTCGATGCGGAAACGGATCCGGAGGCGGTCGTCGAGCGGCTCGACGTGGATGTCGCTGGCCCTGTCGCGCAGGGCCTGGCTGACGATCCGGCTGACGAGCTGGATGACGGGTGCCTGGTCGTCGAGTGCGACCTCGGCGGCGATCGACGCGAGGCGGGCCTGGTCGTCGCCGACCTCGATCGCCTCGACGAGACGATGGACGTCGGCGTCGGCGCGGTACGTCGAGTCGATGTAGGTGCGCACGGTGGCCGGGTCGGCGACGTAGAACGTGATGGGACGTCCGGCCGCGGCCTCGACGGCAGCGCGTCGGGCGGGAGTGGGGTCAGCCGTGACGACGACCAGCGATCCGTTCTCCTCGCGCACGGCGATGACGCAGTGCTCGCGGACGACCACCTCGTCGAGCACGCCCTTCACGTCGGCGGCAATGTCGAGCCCGCGGGTGTCGAGCACGGGGACCTGCGTGGCGGTCGAGATCGCCTCGGCGAGCTCGGGCCGGCCGATGGCGTGGCGGGTGGCCAGGGAGTCGGCGAGGGCGAGCAGGTTGCCGTTGGCGGCGGCCAGCACGGCGGCCAACTGGTCGGCGGAGAGCTGACCTGACTCGGCGAGGATCTGGCCCACTCGCATGCACTCGGCAGCCGACTCGCCCGCCGGGGCAGTCGTGCTCATCGACCCCATCGTGGCCGGAGGCGCGTCACTCCCCGCATCAGGGGATGTGGTGGGCTCCTTGGTGCCCTTGAACAAAGCCATCGGTGACGGTCCTCACCACGATGTTCCCACACCGTCGGCGTCCCCGAGGGGACGCCGTTCCGGAGCGGGCTTGCGGACGATGGTCTCCGGGTCGAGCTCGGCGAGGGCCCGTTCGAGGTCTTCGAGGCGATCGAGCTGCACGGCGGCCTCCACGTCCATCGTGTCGGCGAGCTTGGCCTCGATCTCGGCCATGCGGACCACGGCCTTGTCGAGCTTCTCGTCGACGTTGGCAGCGAGGCGGTCGATCTCGATGCGCACGAGCATCGCCTCACCGACGGCGGCGGACAGTTGCTCCTTGACGGCCTCGACGGCGATCGGCCCGACCTGGTCGAGCTGTGTCTGGACGAACGAGAACCGGTCGTCGACGGCGAGGAGACGGTTGTCGAGGTCGATCATCCGCTGCGACAGGGCGACGATGGCCTCGTCGAAACCCGAGCCGATGCGTCCGATGGTGGCCTCGAGCTGGGCGATCTTCGTGCCGTTCTGCTCGTTGACGCGGTCTTCCATCGCCAGCATCCGGTCGGTGATGCCGTGCTCGGTGGTGTCGATACGGCCGGCCAGCATCGTGACCTGCTCGGCGAGGCGCCCCTCGACACGGGAGAGACCTGCCTCGAACTGGTCGTGGAGCGACTGGATGGCCGCGTTCAGCTGGGCCGTGACGGAATGGGTGACCTCGTCGCGGATCTGTGCGAGGGCATCGGTGGCAGCGGCGTCGCCGGCGGCGAGATCGGCGCGCACGGCGGCCTCGCGCTGGTCGATCAGCTCGGCGGTGCGCCGGGCGTGGGCGGCGAGCTGGCGCTCGACGGCGGCCCCGATCGTGGCGACGAGGATGGCAGCGAGGTCAGGCGTCTCCGACTCTGGTGCTGCGATCGTGATCGGATCGGGTTGGGGGGACATGACAGCCTTCCGTGCCGCCCCGTCGGCGGCCACCCTTCAGTATCGGGCGCCCTTGCCCAAACCTTGACACCAGTCTCACGTTTCCTCGCCGACCGGCGCAAGGGTTGTCGGACCCTGTCATGTGAAGAGGGGGGTCGAGCCGCCGCTCGTCCGTGCGGCACTGTGCTGATCGGTGTCCGCCAGAGACTCGGTGTCCGCCAGAGACTCGGTGTCCGCCGGGGGCTCGGCCCTGCCGGATGAGCGGGGCCCGGTCAGCGGTCAGGGTCGCCGGCGAGGGCAGCGACGAGACGTACGAGGTGTACGGCCAGGGCCTCGGAGGCCGAGGCGAGGTTGGCCTGGAACTGATCCGCGGTGGTCGCCGGGGCGTCGTGGAGATCGGTGAGCACCTTGAGCCCGGTGAAGGCGACGCCGTGGAGCGCGCAGACCTGGGCCACCGACGTGGCCTCCATGTCCTTGGCGACGGCGCCGGTGGCGTCGATCATCCGTCGGTCGTCGGCGTTCTCGTCGAGTGATCCACCCGAGCTCACGACTCCGCTGGTCAGCCCGAGGACGGCGGCCACGTCGTCGAGCGGATGACACGGATACGAACCGATCGCGTACTCGGTGTAGCCGGGGATGTCGATCCGTCGGTCGTGTCGCACCACCACCGGCCCGGCGAGGTACGCCTTCCCGATCTCCCCGCCCTTGGCCGCCCAGCCACCGGCGGTGCCGGCCGACACGACGATGTCGGGCCGCCAGTGCTCGACCACGTGGAGGGTCGTCATCACCGCGGGCTCCGGACCGACCCCGGCGACACCGAGCGCGGGGTCGACGGCGTTCACGGCGATGAGCACCTCGGCATTCCCCGGAAGCGTCGCCTCGAACCAGTCGTGCAGGTGCTGGCCGTGATGTGCGACCGACTGCGCACCGAGCGCGGCGATCACCGGCGTGGCCTCGTCGTGCATCGCCATGACGACAGCGATCCGCCCGAACGCCGCATTCCCCGAACCACTCATGTGCACACCCTCCCGGGCGTCATTCAACCCCACCCCCGCGATCTCGGTACGTATGGTTCCGGAATCCGGGACGATCTGCGCCGAGATCGGTGGGGTGGGGTGGGGGCGGCGCGGCGGGGGGACGGGGCACGGCACAATGGGTGGATGAAGGTCCACCTCGTCGACGGCACCTACGAGCTGTTCCGGCAGCACTTCGGGATGGCGGTGCGTCACGGCGACCCCGGGCCCTTCGCGGCGACCAAGGGAGTGCTCGCCAGCACGCTCCAACTCGTCGCCAAGGGAGCGACCCACGTGGGCGTGGCCAGCGACCACACCATCGAGAGCTTCCGCAACGATCTCTACGCCGGGTACAAGACGAGTGCGGGCATGGAGCAGGTGTTGCTCGAGCAGATCCCGGTGATGGAGGAGGCGCTCGCTGCCTGTGGCTTCACCGTGTGGCCGATGGTCGAGTGGGAGGCCGACGACGCTCTCGCGAGCGCGGCCGCCGTAGCCGAGGCCGATGGGCGGGTCGAGCAGGTGCTGATCGTGACCCCCGACAAGGACCTCGGGCAGTGCGTACGCGGCACACGTGTCGTGCAGTACGACCGTCGCAAGGACGAGATCATCGACGAGGATGCCGTGACCGCGAAGTTCGGTGTCGGTCCTGGGTCGATCGCCGACTACCTCGCCCTCGTCGGCGATACGGCCGATGGCTTCCCCGGTCTTCCCGGATGGGGAGCGAAGGGCACCGCCACCGTGCTGGCACGCTGGGGGACGATCGATCGGATCCCTGCGTCGCACCTCGACTGGGATGTTCCCGGCCTGCGGGGTGCGGAGAAGCTCGCCACGACCCTCGCTGCGCAGCGCGACGACGCCGCACTGTTCCGGACCATCGCCACGGCGGTCACCACGGTGCCGGTCGGAGCGGTCGACGACTGGGCCTGGACCGGACCGACCGCCGCGTTCGCCGACGTCGCGGCGCGGATCGGTGCCCCTGAGCTCGTCGGCCGGGCGGAGACGCTGGCCGCCAAGGTCGCCCGGGCGCGCGGAGCGAGCGGCTCGCTAGGCTGATCCGCACTACAGCACCCGTCGGGTGAGGTGGCGGTCGGGCCCTGTGCGACGGGCGTCCGGGAATCAGGTCAGGACCGGGAGGTAGCAGCCTTCAACGGATCCGCTCGAGTGCCGCAGGCCACCTGGCCGTCACCTCAGTCGGCGGGTGCTGTCGCGTCGGCACGCTGTTCGCAGGACCGGCGGGCCGGTGACCCGCTGGTCCGGTGGCGCCGTGCGGCGGTGCCGCTACCCTGACGGCGCTTCCCGGGAGGGGTGCGAGAGCGGCCGAATCGGCACGCTTGGAAAGCGTGTGAAGGGCAACCTTCCGTGGGTTCGAATCCCACCCCCTCCGCTCATGTCGACCGACCTCCCGTTCATGCGGGCGGCGATGGCCGAGGCCTCCGCCGCGGCAGCCCACGACGACGTGCCGATCGGCGCGGTGGTCGTGCGCGACGGCGAGATCATCGCCCGCCGGCACAACGAGCGCGAACTCACCGGCGACCCGACGGCGCATGCCGAGGTGCTCGCCCTGCGCGATGCGGCAGCGGTGGTCGGCCACTGGCGGTTGCTCGACTGCACGCTGTACGTGACTCTCGAGCCGTGTGTCATGTGTGCTGGCGCCTTGGTGAACAGTCGGATCGGCCGGGTCGTGTACGGCGCGGCCGACCCCAAGGCCGGGGCGTGCGAAAGTCTCTACGAGGTCTGCTCCGACCCCCGACTCAATCACCGCCCTCCGGTCGAGAGCGGCGTCCTCGCCGACGAGTGCGGCAGACTGCTCAAGGAGTTCTTCGCCGCACGCCGTGGTTGATGGCAGGGGTGCGCCGCTAGCCTGCCGGACGGAAAGGTGCCCGAGTGGCCAAAGGGACACGCCTCGAAAGCGTGCGAGGTGAAAGCCTCCGTGGGTTCAAATCCCACCCTTTCCGCCAGTGGCGCCGTGGGTGGCGTCCGGACGGCGGGTCGCACGACACGCCGGAACGGGCACCCCACGGCGCTGTCGCGTCCAGGCTCCTGCCGGTCGCTGGGTGGCTCGTGTGTGCAGCGTGGTTCTTCCGTGCTCCTCTGTTCTCGGGGTTCGCACGCGTCCATGGCGATCCGGGTGACACGCGCCTCCTCGCGACGTTGCGCGAGCACTGGTGGTCGGTGCTGCGCGGCGATACGGCGTGGGGTGATCCCGGCTTCTTCCACCCGTGGTCGGGGGTCCTCGGTTACTCCGACACCTTCCTCCTCGAGTCGGTCGTCTTCGTGCCGTGGAGGCTCCTCGGTGCCGAGCCACTCCTCGCGGCCCAACTGACCGTCATCACCCTCTCGGTCGTCGGGTTCGCGGGCTGGTGGGCGTTCCTCGGCCGTCTCGGCCTCGTCGACCGGCCGTGGACACGTCTCGGTCTCACCGTGCTCGCGACCTTCCCCCACCAGCTCGCCCAACAGGTGCTCCACCAGCAGTTGCTCTCGGTGTGGTGGCTGCCGTGGACGCTCGTCCTCGGGCATGTCGCGTGGGGTACCACCTCCACGCGGCGCCGACTGCTGGCGGTGTCAGCCGCTGGGCTGTCGTGGGGGCTCGTCCTGTCGAGCACGGTCTACGTGGGGTGGTTCGTGCTCTTCGTCGCCGGTCTGCTCGTCGTGGTGCTCGGGATCGGCGAACTGACGGCCGGTCGCATGAGGTCGGCAGCCCTGCTCGTCCGCCGGCAGTCAGTTGCGGTGGGGGCTGCGCTCCTGGGCTTCGTGGTCGGGCTGGTGCCGTTCGCCCTCGTGTACCTCCCGGTCCTCGGCGACAGGGGTCAGCGGACCTATGCCGAGGTCGCCCAGTTCGGTCCGAGACCGTTCGACCTCCTCAACACCGGCGGCGGCAACCTGTTGTGGGGATCGCTGCTGGACCGGGTCGTGCCCGGCGACCCTCAGCGCCTCGACGACATCGAGGTGGCGATGGCGGTGTCCCCGTTCCTGCTCCTGGTGGCCGGACTCGTGTGGTGGCGGATGTCGCGCCGGAACGGCGAAGGCCCGGAGGATGTCGGCCTCGGGCGCCGTCGACTCGTCGGAGCGATGTTGCTCGTCGCGGCCGTCGCGATCGTGCTGCCCGTGGAGTGGGGACCGTTCTCCCTGTGGCGGGGCGTGTTCGAGGTGGTCCCCGGAGCAGGCGCCCTCCGAGTGGCCGGTCGCCTCTGGATCGTCGCTCACGTCCTCGTGGTCGTGGCGATCGCTGTCGCGCTCGCGTCGAGGGCACGCGGGATCGACCCCTCGACTGCACGGTCGCGGCACTGGGTCACCGCGCTGGTCGTCTGTCTGCTCGCCGCCGAGCAGGTCGACCTCGTCGACCGTGCGTCACTCGACAGGGGTGCCGACCTCGCCCTCGTGGCATCGGCTGGCTCGCCCCCGGGATGGTGCGAGGTGATGGCCGTGCGGGGCGGTGACACATCGTGGTCCTTCATCGGCCCTTCGGTCGATGCGATGCGCATCAGTGGTGCCCGCGGCCTGCCGACGGTTCACGGCTACTCGGGCATGCTCGCTCCGGGGTACCCGATCCATCACGACGGGCCGCGCTACGAGCGTCGGTTCACGGCGTACATGCGAAGACTCGCGATCGACGAGCCCGTGTGCGTGTTCGACCTCGATGCGCGTCAGTGGCTCGACGAGCCGCTCGACGTCGGCTGACGCGACGTCAGTCGCAGCGAGCCCCGTCGGCAGGTGCTGCACCGACGGGGTCGACGAGGAAGTCGTCGATGATCGAGACGCTGCAGGGGTTCACGCCGTACCCGGTGTGCTGGTCGGCGGTGACGACCACGAATCGACCGTCCTCGAGGGCGTCGGCCATCGCCTCGGTGCTCGACAGCGGTGTGGCCGGGTCGCCGGTGGTGCCCATCACGAGGATCGGGCCGGCGCCGATACCCGTGACGGCGACGCGAGGATCGATGCTCGGGGGGAAGAACGTGCAGAAGTACCCGCCCACGGTGTTGGGTGCGAACCGCGGCGCGACCTCCCGGTAGCCGGCGACGGCGAGATCGTCCTCCTCGACGGTGGGACGAGCGGTGTCGTCCATGCACGAGATCGCCTGGAACGCTTCCAGCGAGTTGTCGTAGGTCCCGTCGGGCTGGCGCTGCATGTAGCCGTCGTAGAGCGCGAGCAGACCGGCGCCGTCACCGCGGCTGGCCTCGTACAAGGCCCACTCGAGGTCGGGCCACGACGAGTCGTCGTACATCGCGTAGGCCACACCCGTCAGCGCCATCCCTCGTGTGAGGTCGGGCCGGCCCGACTACGTGGGGATCGGCGTGTCGTCGAGGGCGAGCATCAGTTCGTCGAACGCGGACTCGGCGTCACCACCCGAACGGAACGGACAGTCGGGGTTGTCGCTGCACTGTGCGAGGAAGGTGTTGATCGAGTTCTCGAACCCCTCCGACTGCTGGATGCCCCCCTCGTCGAGTGTGGCGTCGGGGTCGGCGGCGCCGTCGAGGACGGCGGCACGCACGGTGTCGGGGAAGAGCGTGGCCCACACGGCCCCGAGCTCGCTGCCGTAGCTGAAGCCGAAGTAACTGATCGTCTCCTCGCCGAGCGCCTGACGGATGGCGTCCATGTCGCGGGCCGAGTTGTTGGTGCCGACGTAGGGGAGGATGTCGCCGCTGCGCTCCACGCACGAATCGGCGAGCTCCTTCGCGAGGTCGACGAGCTGCTGGCGCTCGGCATCGTCGTCGGGCGTGATGTCAGTGCCGGAGTAGAAGTAGTCGTAGTCGTCGATGCAGTCGATCGCCGGTTCGGAGAGTCCGGTGCCGCGTGGGTCCCAGCCGATGATGTCGAACGACCTGATGAGGTCGTCGCCGTACACCTGGTCGGCGACCATCGCGAGGATCGATCCGCCGAAGCCAGGTCCACCGGGGTTCACCAGCAGCGAGCCGATGCGCTCGCCCTCGTCGGCGAGGTGACGGACGAGGTAGAGGCGGAACGTGCCAGCGCTCGGATCGGAGTAGTCGCGCGGCACCTCGAGGTAACCCTGCTCGATCCCGGGCTCGAGTTCGCCCGTCCACTCGATCGTGAAGTCGAACTCGATCGGAGCGCCGGTCGTCGTGGTGTCGGCACTGGAGTCGGTGGGCTCGGTCGTGTCGGCCGTGCTCGTGTCGGGACTGGCGATGGTCGACTCGATCGTCTCGGAGCCGGCGACGTCGACCGAGGAGTCGGAGCACGACACGAGGAGCAGGGCGCCAGCGGCGAGGACGGCAGCGACAGGGGTGCGCATGTCCGCAGGTTAGAACGCGTGGCGGGTGCTCGTATCCTCCATCGCATGCGCATGGGACCTCACATGATGATGCCGGGTGACCGTGACGCCGTGAAGGGCAAGCGGTTGGAGCGGCGGGCCATCCGTCGGGCGTGGTCGTTCGCCCGGCCCTATCGCCGCCGGATCGTGCTGTTCCTCTCGTCGATCCTGGTGGCCGCGCTGATCGAACTCGTCCCGCCGTTCGCCTTCCGCCGGATCCTCGACGAGGCGATCCCGAACGCCGACCGCTCGCTCATCACCCTGCTCGCAGCGATCGTCGTGGCCTCGGCACTCGTCGACGCCGGCCTCGCGATCGTCCAGCGCTGGTGCAGTTCGAGCATCGGCGAGGGTCTGATCTACGACCTGCGCGTCGCACTGTTCGCCAAGGTCCAGCGGATGCCGGTCGCGTTCTTCACCCGCACGCAGACAGGTGCTCTCACGAGTCGGCTCAACAACGACGTGATCGGTGCACAGAACGCGGTCACGAGCACGCTGGGCAGTGCGGTCAGCAACGTCGTCGTGCTCGTCATCACGCTCGGCGCGATGGCCGCACTCGAGTGGCGACTGACCGTCCTCTCGGTCCTCGTGCTCCCGGTGTTCATCGTGCCGGCGAAGCGGGTCGGCCGTCGGTTGCAGGGGATCTCGCGCGAGCAGATGCAGCGGGATGCGGCAATGAACTCGCAGATGTCGGAGCGGTTCAACGTGGCGGGCGCCCTGCTCGTGAAGCTCTTCGGGCGCGGTGACGACGAGGTGCAGACCTTCTCGCGGCGGGCGCGCGACGTCCGCGACGCGGGCATCCGTCAGGCGATGTACGGCCGGATCTTCTTCGTCGCCCTCGGTCTTGTCGGGGCGCTTGGAGCGGCAGCGATCTACGGCATCGGTGCGTATCTCGTCGTCGACGGTGAGATCTCCTCCGGGACGCTCGTCGCGCTCGCTGCGCTCGTCACGCGCGTGTACCAACCCCTCACCGGGCTGACCAACGCCCGTGTCGACCTGATGACCGCGATGGTCAGTTTCGATCGCGTCTTCGAGGTGCTCGACGCCCCCGAGTTCGTGACCGACAAGCCGGGTGCGATCGACCTCGTCGAGCCGAAGGGTCGTCTCGAACTGCGCGACGTCTGGTTCCGTTACCCGAGCGCGGCCGATGTCACTGTCCGGTCGCTCGAGGCCCCGTCGGCTCTCTCCGGCGCCGACCCCGACCGCGACGTGCTGCGCGGTGTGACGATCGTGGTCGAGCCGGGAGAAACGGTGGCCCTCGTCGGCGCCTCCGGTTCGGGCAAGACGACGCTCGCCGCCCTCGTGCCCCGTCTGTACGACGTCACCGGTGGTGCACTGCTCGTCGACGGACACGACGTGCGCGACCTCACCCAGCACTCGCTGCGCGAGGCGATCGGCGTGGTGAGTCAGGACCCGCACCTGTTCCACGAGACCATCGGCGCGAACCTCCGCTACGCCAGGCCCGATGCCACCGTCGCCGAACTCGACGCGGCATGCCGCGGTGCCCGGATCCTCGAGATGATCGAGGACCTCCCCGACGGGTACGACACCGTCGTCGGCGAGCGTGGGTACCGCATGAGTGGCGGCGAGAAGCAGCGGCTCGCGATCGCCCGCCTCCTGCTCAAGAACCCGGCCGTGATGATCCTCGACGAGGCGACCAGCCACCTCGACAACGAGAACGAGGCGCACGTCCAGGCGGCGTTGGAGGAGGCGATGCGTGGCCGCACGGCGCTCGTGATCGCGCACCGCCTGAGCACGATCCGCGACGCGGACCGCATCGTGGTCCTCGACGGTGGGCACATCGTCGAACAGGGCACCCACGAGGAGCTCATGGCCCTCGACGGCGTGTACGCGGCCCAGGTGCGGGCCGGTGAGTCCACGACCTTCGCCTGAGGTCAGGCGCCCGCCCCATCTCGTGGTGACACGTCAACACCGTTTGGACCTGACGTCACGGATCGTCGGACTCGTTGCGTAGAGTCCGCATGATGGGCGCTCGAGATGACGACCACGATTTGTTCGAACACGGACTGTTCGACGACGCGGACAGCGACGGTGTCGGCGACGAGTTCGCCGACGAGCCGGCCGAGCACACCTACTCGGTGCCCGAGTTCGTCGACCACGTCAACGAGTTGCTGCGCGACTCGTTCTCCGGGATGTGGGTGACGGGAGAGATCGAGGGCTGGAACGGACGTGGGCAGCACGCCTACTTCAGCCTCGTGGGCATCGCTCCCGACGGGAAGAAGGCCGTCCTCAACGCGGCCCTGTTCTCCTTCAACCGGCGTCGTGTCGAGGGTGTGCTCCAGCGGGCCGGCCTGTCGCT
>JBEBDM010000214.1:0-6386 GCA_041156905.1 Actinomycetota bacterium
CCCGACCAACTGCGGGGCGAGCGCCATGCTCGCCTCGTGAGGCAGGCCGAGGAACACGAGGTCGAGGCCGTCGCAGGCACCCACCTCGAACGACGAGAAGACGAGGTCGGGATACCGGGCAGCGAGGCTCGGGTAGAGGTCGGCGGCCCGGGTGCCCGCCTGGGTGTCGCCCGTGGCGTACACCACCTCGAACTCGGGGTGCTGCGCGCACAGCCTGAGGAGCTCGGCGCCGGTGTATCCCGACGCCCCGATGATGCCGACCGTGACCATAGGCGCATGATCATACGGTGTCATGCATTCTCATACAACGACCCTTCTCTCCGGGAGAGGCAGACTCTGGACATGACAGGAACCGCGGGACGGCTCCTCGTGGCCACTCCCCCGCTCGACGACCCGAACTTCGACCGCACCGTCGTGCTGATGCTCGAGCACCGTGCGGACGGGGCACTCGGCGTGGTCCTCACCCGACCCACCCCGGAGGTCGCCCACGGCCCGATGGGACGCTGGGTGTCGAGGATGTCGTCGCCTGCCACGATCTTCTCGGGTGGACCGGTGGGTCACGACACGATGATCGCCCTCGGGCGGCTCGCCCACGAGCCCGACCGGGAGCCCGACGAGGACGATCCGTGGAGCGTGGTGGCCGGCCCGATCGTCTCGGTCGACCTCCGCACCGATCCGTTGCTCTTCGAGCCGGAACTCGCGGGCCTGCGGGTGTTCCGCGGCTACGCCGGCTGGGGTCCGCTCCAGTTGGAGGGTGAACTCGAGGCGGGTGCGTGGGTGGTCGCCGACACCGACCCGGCCGACGCGTTCAGCGCCGACCCGGAGGGCCTGTGGAGGGTCGTGCTGCGCCGCCAGGGCGGTCGGCTGGCGTGGGCCGCCGACGCGCCGGACGACCTGTCGGCCAACTGACCTCGTGTCCGTTCCCGGTCGCCTGCGGCGACCCGGTGTGGGTCACCCGCGCAGCGTCGCGCCGAGCTTGGTGACTGCCGCGATCGCCTTGTCGCGGATCGATGCCAGTTCGGTGTCGTCGAGCGTGCGGTCGAGCGCCTGCAGCCGGAGGCGGTAGGCGAGGCTGCGTGCACCCTCACCCACTCCCTGACCGCGGTAGACGTCGAACAGGGCGACATCGATGAGAGCGCCGCCGGCACCCTGGCGGATGGCCTTCTCGACCTTCTCCGCCGGAACGCTGTCGGGGACGACGAACGCGAGGTCGAGGTCGCTCGACGGGAACCGGCTGGTGGGCTTCCACTGAGCGACCTTCGGCTCCGCGGCCAGGAGCAGCGAGAGGTTCAGCTCGAGCACGGCGACGCGCTCGGTGATGCCGTACGCGTCGAGGACGTCGGGGTGGATCTCGCCCACCACGCCCACCACGTCACGGCCCGCCGAGAGGGTGGCCGCACGACCGGGATGCATGCCGCTCGGCACCGTCGACTGGTCGAGACGAGCACCCCATCCCATCGCGGAACCGAGCTCGCGCCACAGCGAGACGACAGCCGCCGCCTCACGACCGGCGAGCACGACGCCGAGGGACTCGTACTCGGCAGGCAGCACGTCGGCGCTGGGCGGGTACACGTGTCCGACCTCGAAGAGCGACACGCCGGCACGCCGGTGCGACTCGTTGAAGGCGACGGCCTTCAGCAGACCGGGCCTCAGCGAGGTGCGCAGGACGTCATCACCCACGCTGAGCGGGTTGACGAGGCGCACGGCGTCACCGGGCAGTCCGGCGTTCTCGAGGTCGCCCGCCGTCAGGAACGGATGGGGCATGGCCTCGGAGAGACCGAGACCGAGGAGCACCGAACGGAGCCGCCGACGGCGCTGCTGCACCGGGCTGAGACCACCCGGCACGCTGGAGCGCGGCACGGTCTTGCCGAGACGGCCGTAGCCGTGGTGGCGGGCCACCTCCTCGACGATGTCGATCTCCTGCGTGCAGTCGGGCCGCCAGCTCGGTACTCCGACCGCCAGCGCTCCCCCGTCGGAGGGCGAGCAGGCGAAGCCGATCGGCTCGATCAGCCGGCGGACGTCGTCGGCCGTGAACTCGGAGCCGAGCAGCGCGCTGACCCGGGCCGGGCGCACGGTGAGCGTGACGGGCGCGGGCATGTGCTCGGCGCGCGCGTCGACGAACCCGTCGTGCACCACGAGGTCGGGGCACGTCTCGCGGAGGAGCTCGACGAACAGGGCGACGCCGTGCTCGATCCCGTACGGGTCGACACCACGCTCGAAACGCGCCGAGGCCTCGCTGCGGAGCCCGCAACGGACGACGCTGCGCATGATCTGCGTCGGTTCGAACCATGCGGTCTCGAGGGCGATGGTGGTCGTCGACTCGCTGATCTCGCTGTCGCGGCCGCCCATGATCGCAGCGAGGCCGATGGGGGTGTCGTGGGCGTCACAGATCAACAGGTCGTCGGAGGTCAGTGTCCGCTCGACCTCGTCGAGGGTGACGAGGCGCTCGCCCTCGCTGGCGAGGCGCACGCGGAACCCGCCGCCGCCGAGGGTGTCGAGGTCGTACGCGTGGTTCGGCTGGTTGGTCTGCAGCATCACGTAGTTGCTGACGTCGACGACGTTGTTGATGCTGCGCATCCCTGCCGCGGCGAGGCGACGGGCCATCCACTCGGGGGACGAGCCGACGCGGACGCCGGAGATCACGAGCGTCGTGAACCGCGGGCAGCGCTCACCGGCGAGGATCTCGACCGGAGCCGAGCGGGTCGGGCCGGTGGCCGTCGGCCACGCCGTTGGAGCGGCGAGCGACGACCCGTAGTGGGCCGCGAGATCGCGGGCGACGCCCACGTGGCCGTAGGCGTCGGGGCGGTTGCGCAGGACGTCGAGGTCGTAGACGATCTCCTCGGCGAGACCGAGGGCCTCGCCGTAGGGGATGCCGAGCGGCGTCGAGGTGTCGAGCAGCAGGATGCCGCTGTGGTCGTCGCCGAGGCCGAGCTCGCGCGCCGAGCAGAGCATGCCCTGGCTCGGGATGCCGAGGATCGGCTTCGGCTCGATCAGCCGACCATCGGGCATGACGGTGCCGCCGGTCGCGAGAGGGACGACATCGCCGGCCGACATGTTGAACGCACCGCACCACACGTGACGCTCGACGCCGTCGCCCGCGTCGACGAAGACGCGGTGGACCTTGGCGGCCTCAGGGTGCCGTTCGGTGCGCAGGACGCGGGCTGTGATCACGCCGGCGACAGAACCCCCGACGCGGGTGACGTCCTCGACGGCGAGGCCGAGGTGGGTGATGGCGTCGGCGATCTCGTCGACGGGTCGGTCACCGAGGTCGACGAGGTCGGCGAGCCAGGAATGGACGATCTTCATCTCGGCGTGTCCTCAGAACTGTTCCGCGAAGCGGATGTCGTTGGTGTACATCTCGCGCACGTCGCCGACGGCGTGGCGCTCCTTGGCCATTCGGTCGATCCCGAAGCCGAAGGCGAAACCGCTCCACTCCTCGGGGTCGAGGCCGCCAGCACGCAGCACGTTGGGGTGCACCATCCCGCAGCCGCCGAGCTCGAGCCACTGGCCCGAGGGGGTGCGGATGTCGAATTCGGCCGACGGTTCGGTGAACGGGAAGTAGCTCGGGCGCAGGCGGCTCGAGAACCCGTCACCGAAGAAGGCCTTGGTGAAGGCCTCGATGGTGCCGGCGAGGTCGGCGAGGGTGATGCCGCGATCGATCACGAGCCCCTCGATCTGGTGGAACACGGCGAGGTGCGTCGAGTCGGTGGTCTCGTTGCGGAAGACGCGGCCCGGCATGACCATGTAGATCGGCGGGGCGATGTTCTGCATCACGCGGATCTGCACCGGCGAGGTGTGCGTGCGCAGGACAGTGCTGCCCGGTGCCCCGTGGTCGACGTAGAAGGTGTCGTGCATGCTGCGCGCCGGGTGGTCGGGCGGCATGTTCAGGGCCTCGAAGTTGTACCAGTCGGTCTCGACCTCGGGCCCCTCGGCCACCTGGAAACCCAGGCCGATGAACACGTCCTCGAGCCGCTCCCACGCCTGGGTCACGATGTGCGCGTGACCGCGGGACGGCCGGTCGAGGATCTCGGTCAGGTCGACGCGCTCGGCCTCGAGCTGGACGGCGCGCTCGGCCGCCTTCAGGGCGGCGACACGCTCCTCGGCGGCCGCGGCGACCCGCGAGGTCGCCTCATTGACCGCCTGTCCGGCTGCCTTCTTCTCGTCGACACTGGGCAACGCGCCCAGGCGGGTCTTGAACTCGGCGAAGGGGCCCTTCTTACCGAGCAACTCGGCCTCGAGGGCGCGGGCCTCGGCGAGGGTGCCGGCGCCGGCGAGGCGCGCGACGGCGGCATCTGCTGCCGCACGGACGTCATCGATCATGTCATCTCCACTGGTCTGCACAGAAGGGTCGGGGCACTCCCCCGGACGGCAGGTCGGCGTGCGATGGTCGCTGTCAGCGAGACGCCGTTCCCCGGCTCGTCCGGGGGCATCGAAATCGCTGGGTCGCCATGGGGCATCACACTACCGACCGGCGTCGCGGGCGCGTCGCTGTCGGGCGACCTCGAAGGCCAGCACGGTGGCCGCCATGGCCACGTTGAGGCTCTCGGCCGCACCGGCGTGCGGGATGGTCACCCAGTCGTCGACCGGTGCGTCGTCGTCGACACCGTGGGCCTCGTTGCCCACGACCAGGGCCACCGGGCCTGTCAGGTCGGTGTCGGTGTGGGCGTCACCGCGGTGGGAAGAGGTGGCGAGGAGCCGCAGGCCGAGACCGCGTACCTCGTCGAGTCCGAGGGTCACGACCGGCACCCGGAACAGCGAACCGGCGGTGGAACGCACGACCTTCGGGTTGTACGGGTCGACCGACCCGGGCGTCAGCACGACCGCATCGGCACCGGCCGCCTCGGCCGAGCGGATGATGGTGCCGGCGTTCCCCGGATCGGAGAGGCGATCGGCGACCATCACGAAGGTCGGCGAGGTCGGAAGGTTGACGGGCCGCTGCAACACGACGGCGAGCACCGGCTGGGGCGACTCGGTGGACGCCACGCGCTCGAGCACGCCGGGTGCCAGTTGGTACGTCGGGGCGTCGCAGCGCACCGGATCGGTGTCGGGAGCGACGTACTGACCCTCGACGCGCCACCCCGCCGCGAGGGCCTGCTCGACCAGCGAGCGGCCCTCGACGACGAAGGCACCTTCCTCGGTACGCGCACTGCGGCGCCCCAAGAGGCGCCGCAGTCGTTGAACCCGGGGGTTCGAGTAGCTGAGCGGATCGCTCAGAGGGCCGCCTTGGCCTGCTCGACGAGCGAGGTGAAGGCTGCCGCATCGGTGATCGCGATGTCGGAGAGGACCTTGCGGTCGACCTCGATACCGGCAGCGTTCAGGCCGGCGATGAACCGGCTGTAGCTGATGTCGTTGAGACGGCAGGCAGCGTTGATGCGCTGGATCCAGAGGCGACGGAACTCGCCCTTCTTGGCGCGGCGGTCACGGAACGCGTACTGACCGCTCTTCATCACCTGTTCGTTGGCTGCACGGACCGAACGGCTCTTGTTGCCGTAGTAGCCCTTCGCACGCTCGAGCACCTGCTTGCGATGCTTCTTCGAGCCGACTGCACGCTTGACGCGAGCCATGGTTGTTCTCCTTCGATGTCTTCGTCGTGTTCGTGGGGGTGTTGCGTGTCAGCGCTCGGCGAGGAGGCGCTTGATCTTCTTCTCGTCGCCGGAGTGCACGTCGACCATGCCGTCGAGGCGACGGGTACGGGTCGAGGGCTTCTTCTCGAAGAGGTGCTGGCGGTTCTGCTGGAGGCGGCGGAGCTTGCCGGTGCCGGTCTTGCGGAAGCGCTTGGCGGCGGTCTTGCTGGTCTTCATCTTGGGCATGATGTGATTCCTGTTTTTGTCGAGAACGGGTCTCAATCCTCGGACGGGGTGGGATCCGAGGGGGTCGGGTCTGCGGGAGCCTCTGCGTCGCCGGGGGCCGGGGCCTCGGACTTGGCGTCGGACTTCTTCGGGGCTGCCTTCTTGTCAGGAGAGAGCACCATCGTCATGTTGCGTCCCTCGAGGCGGGCCTGGGTCTCGACCTTGGCGATCGGACCGACCTGTTCGAGGACCGCGTCGAGGATCTTCGAGCCGAGCTCCGGGTGGGCCATCTCTCGGCCTCGGAACTGGAGGGTCACCTTCACCTTGTGACCACCCTGCAGGAAGTCCTGCAGATGACGGACCTTGGTGTCGAAGTCGCCCTTGCCGATCTTGGGACGGAACTTGACTTCCTTGATCGACACCTGGACGGTCTTCTTGCGGGACTCCTTGGCCTTCTGGCTCTCCTCGTAACGGAACTTGCCGTAGTCCATGATCCGGCACACCGGCGGCGTGGCCATCGGTGCGACCTCGACCAGGTCGAGGTCCTGCTGACGGGCCAGCGTGAGGGCTTCAGGCAGAGCCTTGATCCCCAACTGG
>JBEBDM010000215.1:0-2606 GCA_041156905.1 Actinomycetota bacterium
GCGATGGCAGCGGCACTCGCGGCGAACAGCGCGCGGGAGAAGCTGGGGTCGGCACGGACGGCGCTTGCGACGGCGACGGCGAATCACGAGAGCCGTGTCGTTCTGGCCGAGGCAGAGCAGGCGGCGGTCGCCGAATTGTCGACATCGTGGGGGCTTCCGGTGGCGTCGAGTCCCGATGACGCTGACCGCATCCGATCCTCGTGGTCAGCAGCGGCCACGAAGGTGGCCGATGCCGATCAGCGGCGCGTGCAGTTGTCGGCTGCCTCCGACGCCTACACCGCTGCGGCCTCGGCATTCGAGGAGCAGCAACTACATCTGCAGGCTCGATTGGAATCGCTCGGTCTCGCGAGTCTGATGCAACCCTCCACCTGTGCCGACCTTGCACCGAAGGTCCGAGAAGTGGTGGCGCTTCGTGACAAGCGTGCGACGGCCGAGGCACTCGTCGAGGAGGCGCGTGCATCCTGGTTGGCGCGGGTGACTCCCGTTCTGGCCGAGGTGGCGGGCCGTAGTGGTGACTGGATCCTGGACGAAGCGGACCGTTACGTGAGGGTGCTCGGCCAGCGTGGCGCACTCCTTGGCCGGCAGACGGCTGCGGAGAGTACGGCGGCTGCGATCGTTGCCGACGACCCACACGTGACGGCGCTGCTCGACGAGGGGCTGAGCAGTGTGGATCTCGAGGTCCGCCAGCGGTCGGTGACCGAACAACTCGCGGAGATCGAATCGGAGATGAGCACGCTCGATCAACAGCGCGGGGAGAAGGCCGCGATCCAGCAGACCTTGGCGACAGCCGAGGACGTGGCTCGTCTCCGTGACCTGAGAGGCGCACTCAAGGACGAGCAGGCCGAGATCGCGAGTCGGGCCGCGGCCGTCTTCGCTGCTCGCACACTCCTCGATGCGACGGTGCAGAAGTACGAGCGCGACCACCAGCCGGCGCTGGTGAACCGGGCGAGTGAGATCGCGTGCTCGGTCGCGGCCGATTGGGGTCGGGTGTTCATCCAGCCGGACGAGAGTCGGATCCCCGCCGTGGAGTACCGCGACCTCACGCGAGGAGTGTGCGACGCATCGCGGCTCTCGACGGGCGGACGTGCTTTGTTGTACCTGGCCTTCCGGCTCGCCCTGGTCGAGGAGGACGCGCTGAAGCGTGGAGCGCGACTCCCGGTGCTGTGCGACGACCCGCTCGTCCATCTCGACGACGACCGTGCACGTGAGGTGATCCCGGTGTTCCGGTCTGTCGCCGAGCGTGGGCATCAGGTCCTGCTGTTCACGTGCCATGGTCGGACGGCCGAGGTGGCGGCCGAGGCCGGTGCGGCGGTGGTTCAGCTCTGACAGCTGTTGGGTGGACGGTGGAGCCGGCTCAGGCCGACGCCCGTCTGCCTGAGTCGTGGTGCTCGGCTGCTCGCTGGCACACTCACGCACATGACAGCCCCCACTGACGCCCTCACCTTCTCACGTGGGCCGGCCATGCCGAACCGACTGATGCTGGCCCCGCTCACCAACCTGCAGAGCCATGTCGACGGGACCCTCAGCGATGCCGAGATCGAGTGGCTGCTGATGCGGGCCCGGGGTGGGTTCGGGTTGACGATGACGGCAGCTACCCAGGTGATCCCGATCGGCAAGGGCTTCCCGGGCCAGCTCGCCGCATACGACGACATCCACCTTCCGGGCCTTCGTCGGATGGCCGAGGGGATCAACTCGACCGGCAGCGTGAGCTACGTGCAGCTCCAGCATGCGGGCATTCGCTCGCCAGCCGAGCACATCGGTGGTCAACCGTTGGGCGCGAGCGACGACGCAGCGACGGGTGCGAGGGCGATGACCATCGACGAGGTTCATGAGACCGTGGAGGCGTTCGTGTTGTCGGCCAAGCGTTGTGAGGTGGCAGGTTTCCACGGCGTCGAGTTGCACGGAGCGCACGGCTATCTCATCGGCCAGTTCCTCTCGCCCGAGATCAACCAGCGCACCGACGAGTACGGCGGTTCGCTCGAGAACCGTTCACGTCTCCTGCGTGAACTGGTGGAAGGAGTTCGGGCTGCGTGCGGGCCCGACTTCGCGCTCGGGGTGCGGTTGTCGCCCGAGCGCTTCGGCATGCGCCTGGCTGAGGTGATCGAGGTTTACGGCTGGCTGGTCGACAGCGGAATGGTCGACCTCATCGACATGAGCCTGTGGGACGTCAACAAGGAGCCCGAGGACGAAGCCTACAAGGGCCGCTCCCTCACCGAGATCTTCGCAGCGCTCCCGAGGGGCGAGGTGCGGCTCGGGGTGGCCGGCAAGATCCACGAGCCCGTCGACGTGCAGCGCGTGCTCGACGCCGGTGTCGACATTGCGATCCTCGGTCGAGTGGCGATCCTGCACCACGACTACCTGCAGCTGATGGGGCAGGAGGGCTGGACGCCGCGTCGTCCGCCAGCCACCCGCGAGGTGCTGGCCAGCGAAGGCCTCAGTGAGCCGTTCATCGACTACATGCGCGACGTCTTCAAGTTCGTCGCGTAGGAGGCGACACGGCAGTCGGAAGAACGCTCCTGATTTCGGCGTTGGTGGTCCTCACCGTTGCTGTTCGCAGCCTGGTGAGGCACCTTGACCGATGTCATACACTTCACCACTGTGCGGGT
>JBEBDM010000216.1:0-6559 GCA_041156905.1 Actinomycetota bacterium
CCCGGGAGGTTCTGTTCGGCGATCACACCGGAGATGTTCACGATCGCCCCACGACCGGCCGTGGTCATCGCGCCGAGCGCAGCGCGCGAGAGCATCATCGGGAGGAAGACGTTGGTGAGGAACAACTCCTCCATCATGTCGACGTCGAGTTCGGCCACAGGACCGAAGGCAACAACGCCTGCTGCGTCGATGCAGATGTCGAGCGCACCGTGTGCCGACACCGCAGTGGCCACGGCTTCCGCGCACGCCTCGGGCGAGCGAAGGTCGAGTCGGGCGGTAGTCGCTCTGGGGTGGTGTCTACCGAGGGCAGCGAGCTTCTCCGAGTCACGCCCGACGAGGGTCAGGCGGGCGCCACGGCGAGCGCACTCAGCGGCGAGTGCCGTGCCGAGACCACCGGTCGCGCCGGCGATCAGCACCGATGCTCCTGCGAGGGGGAGGGGAGCCATGTGTCACCTGATTTCGTCGGGCAGGGGGTGCTGCAGGGGACGTGTCGGTGGAAGGGTACGGACATGTCGTCGACGGTGCGTGATCCTGCCGGTGGGTCGGCTGCGCCTGGATTGTCCGTCGTGTGCCCCGAGCCCGTGGCCCGACCGGTGATGGTCCAACGCTGGAACGACGTCGTCTTCGTCAACTGGCGCACCAACCCCGACGACGTGCAGCGACTCCTGCCGCGAGGTGTCGACGTCGACACGTTCGAGGGCGACGCATGGGTGAGCCTCGTCCCGTTCCACATGGACCGCCTCGGCCTTCCTGGTCTCGCCCCGCTGCCCCACGTCGGTTCGTTCCCCGAGGTCAACGTGCGCACGTACGTGAGGTCGGGTCGCCGCCGGGGTGTGTGGTTCCTCTCCCTCGACGTCGATCGTCTCCTCCCTGCGGTCACGGCTCGGGTGGCGTACTCGTTGCCCTACTGCTCAGGCAGCGCGCACCACGGGCGAGCAGGTGATGTCCTCACGAGCAGCGTCGATCGTCGGTGGCCGCGATCGGTGTCACCAGCGAGCTCGCGCATCGCCGTGCGGACCGGCGATCCGATCGATGCGGCTGCCCCGCTCACGGCCTTCCTCACGGCGCGCTGGGGCCTGATCTCTGCGAGCCGTAGTGGCCGTCTCCGCTACGCGCCGGTCGACCACGGGCCTTGGCCGTTGCACTCGGCCGAGCTGCTGCACCTCGGCGACACGCTCGTCACCGCTGCCGGACTGCCGTCACCGGTGGGCGATCCTGTCGTGATGTGGTCGCCGGGGGTCGACGTGCGCGTCGGGCTGCCCCGGGGTCTCGATCGTTAAATCCCGTACACCGGCTGTGGCGTGTAGGGCGCCTCGAGACGGGCGATCTCCGCTGGCGTCAACGTCACGTCGAGGGAAGCGACCGCGTCGTCGAGGTGGTGCGGCTTGGTGACGCCGACGATCGGGGCCGTGACAGCGGGATGCTTGCTGACCCATGCGAGTCCGACGGCAGCGCGCGACACACCGCGCTCGTCGGCGATGGCCGCGACCTCGTCGAGGATCTCGAGGTTCGCGGTGCCGTACATCGTCTTCGCGTAGAGGTCGGTGTCGGTGCGCGTGGTGACCGCGCCACGATCGCGGGTGACGAGACCGCGCGCCAGCGGACTCCACGGGATGCAGCCGACTCCCTGGTCGAGGCACAGCGGGAGCATCTCGCGCTCCTCCTCGCGGTAGACGAGGTTGTAGTGGTTCTGCATCGTGGCGAACTTCGTCCAGCCGTTGCGCTCGGCGACGTGCTGGGCCTTGGCGAACTGCCACGCGTACATCGACGATGCTCCGATGTAGCGCGCCTTGCCGGCCTTGACGACGTCGTGCAGCGCCTCCATCGTCTCCTCGATCGGCGTCGTCGAGTCGTAGCGGTGGATCTGGTACAGGTCGACGTAGTCGGTGCCGAGCCGGCGGAGGCTGTAGTCGATCTCGGTCATGATCGCCTTGCGCGAGAGCCCACCCGAGTTCGGGTCGCGACGCATCGGGTAGAAGACCTTCGTCGCTAGGACAATGTCGTCGCGGCGAGCGAAGTCGCGCAGTGCGCGCCCGAGGATCTCCTCGCCCGTGCCGTCGCTGTACATGTTCGCCGTGTCGAAGAAGTTGATCCCCATCTCGAGGGCGCGCTGGATGAACGGACGGCTCTCGTCCTCGGGCAGCGTCCACTCGTGGGTGCCACGGTCGGGCACCCCGTAGCTCATGCAACCGAGACAGATGGAGGAGACCTTGGTGCCGGTCGAGCCGAGGTTGACGTACTTCATGGTGCGACTCTAGGTGCGCGGTGCCCCCCGGGGCTCAGGCCCCAGCGGAGGGCGTGTCGGGGAGCGTCGGAGCGGTCGGAACGAGCGAGTTTCTGTGCGTGCTACTGTCCGCGTGACGGCCATCTCGGGGAGGTGTTCCGATGCAGAACTCGACCGGACCCGACGATCCGAACCGAGCAACGGCAGGTGCTGACGCGGGTGGATTCCTGCCGCCTGCCTCGCGGCGAACCTTCCTCGCGATGTTGGGTGGTATCGCGGCCACGACCGCGATCGAGGGAGCCGACACGGCATGGGCGGCGGTTCCCGAGGTCACTCCCAAGGCGAACCTGTACACGATGAAGGTCACTCGTGCGGCCGACATGATCGACCTCACACTCAGGTTCCGGAACGCCACGGTGACCGAACCGAAACCCGGAACGGTTCTTCTCGCGAAGCTCGATGGTTCCCTACCGGCGTACATGATCGTGGAGTTCGGACCGCAGCACGTGGCAGAGGAAGCCCTGTTCATGAGCGGCGAGACGATCGATCCCGCGCTCTCCATCGACGCGGCGACCGGCGAGATCGCCCCGACCGACCCAGATGTGTCCGGTCCGTACGCAACGGGGAACCTCCTTCCGAGCCCAAGCACCTACCAATGGCACCGGGCCCTCCCGCTGCGGTCGCGCTTTGCCTCTCCCAGCCGACTGGTCTTCCGGATCGAACCGGCTCGCGGCCGGCCGATCCCGTTCACCGTCGCCGGTCTCCTCGACTGGACGAACCCGACGTTCGTCCCCTCTCTCGTGCCCGCTGCCGACCTCGGCCGGGTGTACGTGAGCAACATCCCTGTCCCGCTGCGTGAACCGGTCGCCACCCAGACGTCGATCGAGTTCCCGTACGGACTGATCCTCACACCGACCCCGGAAGGGCGTTGGTCAGGGCGCGGAGTCCCCTTCGATGCCGGCACGAACCGCACCGAGGTGTGGGGAGCGACACTCGCCGACTCCGAGCGCGGGCCTCGCTACGTCGGCGCGCCGATGCGGGCCGTGTGGACGACGGAGGACGAGTTCCCGTCGCGCCCCGACCCGATCCAGCCGCCGGAGGCGAGCGCCAACCCCGGGTTCCTCACACTCCCCACCCAGCACCAGAAGTGGCAGTTGGTGCGCAAGACCACCGATCGGGTGCTCACTCAACTCGGCCGCCTTCCCGCTCCGACCCTCAAGGCCCGGACGTTCCGCCTCTCGGCGTTGGGAGCGACGGCCGATCTCTACGGCGAGTTCACGGGCGTCGAGGGGCTCGCACTCGAGACGTACGTGCACAAGGCCTTCGCCGGTCGCGACGTGTTCGTGAAGGTGGTCGAGGCAGGTCACCTGTACCCGACGGGCCATCGCGCGTCTCAGGTGACGGTGGCCGAGCGGGTGTTCGCCGCGCCCTCGGGCGCGGGCGCAGGCACGGGAACCGTGGCCTATCTGCAGGAGTACACGTTCCTCGTCGTGAGGGAGAAGGTCCGGACCTATTCGACGGGACCGGCGGGCGAGAACGCCGTGACGAGGAACTTTCCCTTCCGGCGCGTGGCGATCGATCTCGATCAGTCGCCGCCGATGTATCCCCAGGCCCTGCCCGATGTCGACGGGGCGGGCATCGACGCCGGATTCGCCTTCCTCCCGATCGTCGACGGTGACTGCTTCCGTTGGCCGTGCACGGTGATCGACAAGACGGGGGAGGAGCACCGGGTCACCATCCCGCTCGCCTTCGTCAGCCTCAACTATCCGTCGGCCGACTGGCCGACCCTGAAGATGCACTACGACGCGGTGACCGAGGACATGCGCACCATCCATGTCAACGGACTCCGGATCGGCTTCGCCCGTGACGACGTCGGTGGCATCTCGGGAAAGACGTCCTTCCCCACGGGTCTCATCCGGATGCTCGGTGCGCCGAACTTCGGCTTCCGCCTCCCGGCGATGGAGTTCGCCGCGATCCAACTCGAGGCCATGCGTGGTTTCTCCGGCGCCAACGATCTCGTCGCGTTCCGTTTCCCCGAACTGTTCCTCCAACTCGGGTTCGCCGGTCAGAACGCCAAGGGTTTCGTGTTCGGTCAGTTCGTCGATGACGTCGGTTTCGGCCCTCTCGCGATCGAGTTCCCCGACGTCAAGAACGTCGGCGGACTCGTCCGCCCGGACTTCTCGCTCACCGGGCTCTCCGGAGTGCTGGGAACCTTCGGTGGAGAGTTCTCGGTCCCGAGCGAACTCGGATTCAACCTTCCTGACTTCCTCACCAACGACGGTGGCGCGTTCGCCTTCGATCCGACGACATGGTTCTCGGGACTCCCGAAGATCCTGGGTGGCCTCGATCTCGCCGACCTACTCGAGGTTGTACCGAGCTTCCCGAGCTTCGACGTCGGTCGTCCCGCCATCCCTGGTTTCACGACGGAGTTGATCTACGGGACCGTGGCCGGGCGAGAGGTGCCGATCGGGCTCGAGATCTCGTACTCGTGGTGCACGACGCGTCTGTCGAGTGCGCCCGGTGGTGATTCGTCGGCCAACGCGGTGTTCCTCACCACGGCCAGCTCCCAGTGGGTCGCGCCGGCTCCGACAGGGTCGATGACGACCAAGCTGTGCATCGACGTCACCTTCCGCGTCCAGCTCGCCGTGCCATCCAGTCCGTCGGTGCCCGGCGTCGAGGCCGATGTCTCGGCACAGGCGGAGCTCCGCGACTTCCAGGTGTCGCTCTTCGGCAGTGGAGCCGCGCAGTTCGTCGTGATCGAGTTCCGGTCCCTGACCTTCTCGATGAAGTCGGGCAGCGAACCCAAGGTCACGCCGAGCATCAGTCGGGTCACCTTCGGGGGCGCCCTCAATTTCATCAAGGAGTTGGCCGACAAGCTCCTCCCCGAGGGAGGCCTGCTCGGTGGCGGAGGAGGTGGAGGTGGAGGCGGAGGTCTCGCGTTCACCCCGCTCTTCGACGTCGACTCGCAGCACGTGGAGATGGGGTTCACGCTCGGTGTGCCGTCCTTGTCGCTCGGAGCGTTCTCGCTCTCGAACCTCGAGGTCGGGATGCTCGTCAACCTGCCCTTCGACTCGCTCCCGATGACGGCGCGCTTCAGCGTCTGTCGCAAGGACCGCCCCTTCATGCTGTCGGTCGGGTTCCTCGGTGGCGGCGGGTTCTTCGCTCTCGAGGTCGGTCTCGACGGTGTGCGATCGCTCGAGATCTCCCTCGAGTTCGGTGCCAACATGCAGATCGACCTCGGAGTGGCCAGCGGTGGGGTGACCGTGGTGGCCGGCATCCACTTCATCGTGAAGTCGGATCCCGACCTCGTCGAGCTCACGGGCTACTTCCGGTTGAACGGCCGACTGGAGATCATCGGTCTCATCACGGTGTCGGCCGAGTTCCTGCTCTCACTCACCTACGTCGATCCTCCGGGGGTCGCCAAGGGTCGGGCCGAGGTGAGCTTCACCGTCGAGGTCGCCTTCTTCTCCGCGACGGTCACCGCTGAGTGCGAGCGGACCTTCGCCGGGGGAGGCGGAGGGTCGCCGAGTGCGGCGCGCCAGCTGTCGAGCGTTGCGCCGTCGGTCGCCGGTGTGGTGGCCACGGGTGATCTCGTCGGCCCACCCCCACCCGTCCCGGGGTCGGCGGCCGACTACATGTCCCAGTCCCAGTGGAGCGCCTACGTCGGCGCATTCGCGTCGTAGGGGTATCGATGGCCCTCAGCAGTCAGTCGTGCATCCTGACCGTGATCCCCGGAGGGATCGTGCCGGTGGAGGGAGCAACGTCGCGGTACCGCTTCTCGGTGCACGTCGCACCGAGGCTCGTTCCGGGATTCGGCGAGAACGAGCTGGGCTACTTCCCGCCGTTCACGGTGTGGCCATCGAACGCAGCCTCGTTCGCCAGGGTCGAGTTGAAGGGGCTGATCTTCGGTGACCCGATCGCCACGGTGGGTGCGTCGCGTATCTCCGTCGACCCTGACCCCACCTTGTGGGAGGCACTCTTCTCGCCGACGATGCCCGTCAGCCCCTTCGATCCGGCGGCGTTCGAGACCAAGTTCGGGTCATCGAAGGTGCGGAGTTATCCGGCTCTCTCGCTCCACGCGTGGCAGACGAAGTTCCTCGCCGAGCGCATGATCGAGAACGACACGGTGGCACCGACCCCCGACGAGTTGGCCGCCGCCCTCGGGTCGATCGTCGACCTCAACGGCGGTGGCGTCACGAAGGAACTCGACAGCGCGATCGAGGGGAGCTTCCCCCAGCAAGGGCGGAGTTCTCGCTTCGCCCGGTACCTGCCGACCGGCCCGTCCCGACCGCTCTACGGAACCTCACTCGAGACGGTGGCCGACCACTTCCAGTT
>JBEBDM010000217.1:0-3155 GCA_041156905.1 Actinomycetota bacterium
GGAGCGTCGCGCGGGCCGTGGTATCGAACGCGTCCCACGACGCTGCACCCTTGGCGGCGAACCCGACGATCTCGTCGGCGAAGCGCGAGCCCAGCCCGTGCAGGGCAGGATCGTCACCGAGCATCATCTCGGCACCCTGCGCGTGGAGGTTGTCGAACGCGAACGGGATGTCGAGAGCGTGGGCCGATCCGAGCATCCCGCCGAACGCCGGCGACGCCCAGGTGAACCAGTACATCCAGCTCGGGTTGCCGGCCTCGTGGCGCGCCTCGCAGAGACGCTGCGCGGGACGACGGAACACGTGGTCGGTCTGGGCCGCGGCGATGAGGTGCAGCGGCGACGCGCCGGGGCGGGCCGCCTCGTAGGCCGCACGTGCCTCTGCCGCTGTGTCACCGAACTGCCGCTCGGAATGCTCGTGCCACTGCTCGGGCGTCGCCTGCGCATAGGTCGGGTCGAAGGCGAGGAACAGCAGGTTCTCGTCGCGGTTCGTACCCACGCTGAAGGGCACCGGGTTCGCGGCAGCCGCTGCGAGGAGATCACCGGGCAGGCCGAGGCCACCACCCGCCGGGGAGAACATGTCGTAGTTCAGGCTCGGCATCGTGATCACCTTCGACTGTGCGGCGAGGATCTCGTCGAGCGGCAACGAGCGTGCGGCCTCCACCGACGGCACGCCGGCAGCCTGGAGGAACTCGGCCTCCCAGCACGAGGCGGTCGCGGCGTCGCGCAACTGGTTGATCGAGGGGCTCATCGCCCACACACGGTGGAACAGGCCCTTGGCAGCAGGGGCCGCCATCAGCGACACGACGGCCGAACCACCGGCCGACTCACCGAAGATCGTGACGTTCCCGGCGTCTCCACCGAATGCGCCGATGTGCGCCTGCACCCACTCGAGCGCGCTGATCTGGTCGAGCGTTCCCCAGTTGCCCTCGCCGAGGAAGCCGAGTGCACCGAGGCGGTAGTTGATCGTCACCACGACCGCGCCACGGCTCGCGAGGCGCGACCCGTCGTACCAGGCCACCGAGCCCGATCCGTTCAGGTAGGCACCGCCGTGCACCCACACGAGCACCGGAAGTGACCCCGGTGCCGCTCCCTCCGGGGCGAAGACGTCGAGGAACAGGCAGTCCTCGCTGATGTTCGCCACGTCGGAGCCGAGCAGCTGCTCGAGCATCCCGGGGACCTGCGGAGCCATCGGGCCCGACACACCGAGTTCGTCACCCGGCGCGTACGGGATGAGGGTCGGCACAGCGAAGCGCTCGGCGCTCGCGAAGCGGATCCCGCGGGTGACACGGATGGCGGTGGTGGCGGTGGTCATGCCCGCACCCTATTCCCCCCTCCGATCTGTGGCGTATGTGTGTCGACGACCGACACACATACGCCGGAGATCGGTAGGGGTGGGCTCGGGGTCGGGTTCAGGGTGTCGCGGCGAGCACTACGGTGCGGCCATGGACGCACACCTCGACGACGAGCAGATCGACCGTTCCGCCGGACTCCCCGAGTCCGCGAAGTCGGCCATCCGGCTCGAGAACCAGATCGCCGGTCAGTACTGGGGTGGGGTCGAGTGGCGCATCGTGGCCACCTTCGTCGTCACCCTCGCCCTCTGGATCGCCGTGATCGTGGCTGCCCACCGAGGTTCGATCCCTCTGTGGCTCGGCTTCGTGCTCAACACAGCGCTCGCCACCACCTTCTACATGCCCATGCACGAGTCAGTGCACGGCAACATCTCGGGCAAGGTCACCTCGATGCGCTGGCTGAACGAGCTCGTCGGGAAGCTCTCCCAGGTGCCTCTCCTGATGGCACACAGCGCGCACCGCACGAGCCACATGAAGCACCATGCCTTCACCAACGAGCCAGGTCGTGACCCTGACCACTTCACCCACGGCACGCTGTCGCAGATCCCGAAGAAGTGGTTCGCGGTCGCGATGGTGAACACCTTCCTCCCGCTGCTCGCACTCATCCCGGCGCTGCGTCGCCTCCTGCCGAAGGGCATGGCCGAGTCGGCTAGCAGCGACCCCGGCGCACAGCGCTCGATGTTCCGCATGTGGCTGCTCTCCACCATCGCGCTCGTCGTGTGCGCCGTGCTCGGCGTCGGCGTGGAGGCGCTCGTCCTGTGGTACGTGCCGGCCCGCCTGACGATGTTCTGGCTGATGGTGGTGTTCGCCTGGTACCCGCACCATCCCGCCGACACCCCGGGGCGTTATCTCGACACCCGCGTCGCCGTGTTCCCCGGGTCGGGCCTCCTCATCCGCGGTCACGACCACCACGCTCTCCACCACCTCTACCCGCGTGTGGCGCACTACCGGCTGCGGGGGCTGTGGCAGGAGATGTCGGCCGACCTCGTCGCCAAGGGAGTGCGCGCCGAGGGCCGTGCGACCAACGCGACACGTCCTGTCGTCTGGAGCTGAGCCAGCCCGAGCCGGTCGTCAGGCCGTCATCGACCGGGATCGTCGGTGGTCTCGCCGAGACGGTTCCACAGGCCACCCACCTCGGGTCGCTCGACGCCGCCCTCGTTCGGCGTCGACGTGGCGAGCTGCGCAGCGGCCCACAGCCCGACCGCTCCCGGTTCGGTCGGCAACCGCGATCGCAGCCAGAGCATCGCGAACACACCGATCTCACGGCGGATCACGTTGGCCTCGTCTCGTAGCCCCGCGAGAGCACGCGGGTCGGCCGTCGTCCCCGGTTGCGTCGCGATGCCGATCCGCTTCTGCACGTCGACGAATCGTCTCCCCGCGTCGGCAACACCCTCACCGAAGCGGGTCCGCATCTCGGTGAAGATCGCCTCCACGTCACGGCGACGGCCGAGCACCTCGGCCTCCCCGAGCGCGAGCCCCTCACGCTCCATGTCGGCTCGTGCCCACCGCCGGGACAAAGGTTCGCCGAGCAGCACCAGTCCGGCGGCGACGACGAAGACAGCGACACCGAGCAACGTCGTCGTCACGGCTGCGGAGGTGCGAGAGGCGAGCCTGTTGAACGACGAGTGAAGGGCCATCGAGATGACGATCACGGCCGGCGGGATGACGAACATCCGCCAGCGCCGCCGCAACACCGGGCTTGCGATGGCCGCTGCGATGAGCGCCGTACACGCTGCGTGCATGAGGTTGGTGCTCGTCACCCGGGCGAACGCGAGGCTGACGGCATCAGGCGTCCCGCGGAGGTAGATG
>JBEBDM010000218.1:0-3051 GCA_041156905.1 Actinomycetota bacterium
CGGGTGTCGGGTTCACCCCTCCGACTGGTCCACCGCCAGGTGAGGGAGAGCCGTGCGCCCACCTCGGCTGACTCGCCCGGGATCCCGTGCATCCAGTCACGCTGACACCGACCGCCCATCACGATCATGTCGCCGTCGCCGGGGGTCAGGACGATGTCGTCGGGGTGCTCGCCCTGGGGGACCTTCCCCGCCAGCGACTCCAGCCACGGCCCCCGGCGACGCAGGACGAACCGCCTCCGCTCGCCCAGCACCACGATGGCGATCAGCGTGTCATCGAGCCACTTCATCTCGCGGTCGCTGTGGAGGCCGAGGAAGTCGGACCCGTCGCGGTAGAGGATCGCCGTCACGCCGTCGAACTGCACCCGGTAGGCAGCCCGGAGGTGGAGGTCGACCTGTCGCGTGAGTGGATGGCGGTCGGGACGCCAACCGGCACCGAGCCGCTGCTCGGCCACGTAGCGGTCGTACCGCAGCACCTCACCCTGCGCCCAGTCGACACCCTCGACGAACTCCGCCAGCCGTTCCGCGGCCGACGGGACGAACCCCTCCACGACGTCGACCCACGAGGTCTCGTCGAGTACCACACGCCGACTCGCCGCCGACCGGTCGATGAGCAGGTCAGGAGGCAGCGACACGAGCGGCCTCGAGCCGGTCGGTGGTCAGCCGCGACCGACCGAGCAGGAACGTCACCGCCATGATCGCCGCCTCGAGGAAGAAGGCGATGCGCAACGCCATACCGCGGTCGGTGACGCGCTGGGCGATGGTCACCGTCAGGCCACCGAGGGCCGCGCCGATCGGCATCATCCCCCACGCGAAGAAGCGGTACACGCTGTTCACCCGGCCGAGGAGGTGCGACGGGATGATGCTCTGGCGGAAGCTGACCGTGATCACGTTCCACGACGAGCCGAGCAGCGTGAACACGGCGAAGAACACCATCGTCAGCGGCCACCACGAGGTGAGTCCGACACACAGCGGGGCGACCGCAGCGGCGGCGAGAGTCAGCGACAGGCACGGGCCGGGACCGAACCTGGTCGACATCCACGGACCGGCGTACCCACCGAGGATCCCTCCGAAGGCCCAGCCGAAGCCCATGATCGTGAACACGAGCGGCGACACGCCGAGCACGTCCTGGGCGAAGAGCACGTAGATGCCACCGCTCACGTACGACGCCATGTTCATCACGCCGAGGATGATCGCCATGTCGCGCAGGAGGTGGTGCCCCCACAGCCAGCGCACGCCCTCACGAAGATCGGCCCGCCAGTGCGAGGGCTCCGACGACGTGGCGTCCGGGTCGCGCGCTGCCCTGAACGTGCCGGGGATCAGTGCGACCAACGCCGCCGACGCGAAGAAGGACGCCGCATCGAGGAAGAACGGAAGGGAGAACGCCACCACGAGTAGCAGCGATCCGAGCGGTGGACCGATGAACGTGTTGGCCACCGACTCGATGCTCCACATCCGTCCGTTGGCCTTCTCGAGGTGTTCCTCGGCCACGAGCGCGGGCATGAGGGTCTGGCCGCTGTTGTCGCGCAGCACCTCCGCGCAACCCATCAGGAGGGTCGCGACCACCAGGAGGAGATACAGACCAGTACGTGTCCCGACCACCTCGTCGAGGGCGTCGGGGGTCGGCAGGACACCCTGCTGCGACAGGACACCGAATGCCACGGCCACGGTGACACCACCACGGACGACGTCCATCGCGATCATCGCCCGCTTGCGATCGACGCGATCCGTGATGACCCCTGCGGGCAACGTGAAGAACAGCCACGGCAAGCGCTGTGCGGCGCCGATCAGGGCGATGAGCAGCGGGTTGCGCGTCACGGCCGAGGCCAACCACGGGTAGGCGATGCTCGACATGCCGTCGCCGAGGTTCGAGACGGCCGTGGCCACGTACAACCGGCGGTAGTTCGCCCCGAATCCCCGCTGCTCACCCATGGATCGTCACGCTAGGTGCTCCGCGCGGCAGACTGACGCCGTGACCTCCCCGACCCCGCGCGCCCACACGAGTCCGTGGGCCCCACTCAGGGTGAGGGTGTTCCGGTGGCTCTGGCTCGCGAGCGTGGTCTCCAACATCGGGACCACGATGCACACGGCTGCCGCGGCATGGGCGATGACCGAGCTCACCGACTCGCCCACCATCATCAGCCTCGTCCAGGTCGCGTGGGGCATCCCCGGCGTGCTGATCGCGATTCCGTCGGGTGCTCTCGCCGACGTCGTCGACCGTCGGCGACTCATCGTGTGGAGCCAACTCGGCTCCCTCGCCGCCGCTGCGGGTCTCGGCGTGATGGAGATGACGGGCACGCTCGGCATCAACTCGCTCCTCATCGCCACGTTCGTGCTCTCCGTGGTCATGACCCTGTCGGGTCCGGCGTTCATGGCGCTCATCCCCGAACTGGTCGGCCCCGAGGAGCTCCCGCTCGCCATCGGGCTCAACAACATCTCGTACAACGGCTCGCAGTCGGTCGGGCCGGCGCTCGCCGGTGTCCTGATCGCCACTGCCGGTGCTGGTGCCGTGTTCGTCCTCAACGCGCTCTCGTTCCTCGGCATCGTGAGCGTGCTGTTGGTCATGAGGCCCGGGCGATCCGGCCCCGCATCACAGGAACGACTCGTCGCCGCGATGCGGACGGGTATCTCGTACTTCCGGACGTCCGACCGACCGAAGCGGTTCGCGATGCGGATCATGGTGTCGTACCTCGTCGCCTCGTCGATGGTCGCGCTCCTCCCGGTCAACACGAGCACGCGCCTCGACGCGTCACCTGCCGAGTACGGGTTCGTCGCCGCAGCGTTCGGTGTCGGCGCCGTGCTCGCCGTCTGGCTGCTCCCTCGCGCCCGAGCCGTCGCCTCGCCCGACACCCTCGTGATGGCCGCCTCGGTGATCTGGGCGGCCGGAACCGTGATCGTCGCAGTGAGCGCCACGACCGTCGCTGCCGTCATCGGCACCCTGCTGACCGGCGCAGCAACGATGGCGGCGATGAACGTCACCTACTCGATGTTCATGCTGATGCTCCCGATGTGGATCCGTGGTCGGGCGTCGTCGGTGGTGATGCTCGTCGTGTG
>JBEBDM010000219.1:0-5032 GCA_041156905.1 Actinomycetota bacterium
CCGCGCTGCGTCGCGCCGGGGCCGTGGTGTGGGGCAAGACCAACCTTCCCGAGTGGTCGGGTGAGTGGCAGAGCTTCAACGACCTGTTCGGCACCACCAACAACCCGTGGGACCCCGCGCGAACGCCGGGCGGCTCGTCGGGTGGAGCGGCAGCGGCGGTGGCGTGCGGCGTCAGCTCGTTCGAACTCGGCACTGACATTGGCGGCTCGGTGCGCGTGCCGTCGGCGATGTGCGGTGTGTTCGGTCACAAGCCCTCGTTCGGGGTCATCCCGACCTTCGGCTATCTCGACGAGCCGCGTGGCGGAGCGACGGAGAGCGACGTCAACACGTTCGGTCCCATCGCCCGCAGCGCCCGCGACCTCGCTCTGTTGCTCGACCTCCTGGTGGGGCCGACTCCCGACAAGGCGCCCGCCGTCACGATCGAACTGCCCCGTGCCGACGTCGGGTCGCTCGACGGGTTGCGGGTCGCCGCGTGGATCGACGAGCCGGTGATGCCGATCGAGTCGGCAATGCGCTCCGTGCTCCTCCGGGCCGTCGATGCGATGGAAGCAGCGGGAGCGCTCGTCGATCGTGCTGCTCGCCCGTCGATCGACCCGTCGACCTGGATCGACGGTGCCCGACTCATCGGTGCCGCCGTCTCGGTGAGCGACGATGACGAGCGCCCGCTCACCCACCAACGCTGGTTGCGCATGCACCGCGAGCGGGAGCGGCGACGTGCGGAGTGGGCGCAGTTCTTCGAGTCGTTCGACGTGCTCGTGTGTCCGGTGACGACGGTCGTCGCGTTCGAACACGCCCAAGAGGGCGGATGGGACACGCGGTCGGTGGCGTTCGAGGACGGCACGATCAGGTATCTCGAACTTGAGGCGTGGCCGGCCACGGTGGGTGCCGCGTACCTGCCGTCGACGAGCGTTCCGGTGGGGTTCACCGCGGGTGGGCTGCCGGTCGGGCTGCAGGTCGTCTCGCCGTTCCTCCACGACCACCGCAGCATCGCGGTGGCCGGCCTCGTCGCCGAGGCCTGCTCAGGCGGTTACGTCCCGCCGCCGGCTGTGCGCTGACAGCGGCGTCTTCCGGGAGATCGTCAGATCAGGAGTACCAACCGGCGTACACGCTGACCGTGTACTGGCCGTCCTCGACCGAGAGCGCGATGCGCCCGATGTTGTCGGAGCCCTTGGCCTCGTTCGGGTCGACCTGGAAGGGGAGCAGGGCCTGATACAGCAGCGGCGGCGCGTCGAGGTACGTGTAGACGATCTGGCCGTACTGGTCGCCCTCGCCGAGCGGTGCCGAGAATCCGTGCGCGGGCGAGGCCGACAGCGAGGCGACGAGTTCGTAGGTCTCGGTGCCGGCGAGGACGGGTTCGACCACGGCGATCTGGTAGTCGGCGTTGAGTTGGGTCACGAGTTCGGCGAGCGCGAGTCCATTGCCGAGCTGGAGCGTGCTGCTCTTGTCGGCGTACTCGAAACCGACGTAGCCGCCGAGCACGACGCGCAGCGACTCGTCGAAGCGGATCTCGACCTCGACCGAGTCGGGGCCGACTCCGTAATCACTGTCGAGGTACGTGGCCTGCTGCTCGCACGACCCCTCGGGAAGGTCGTTGCAGCGGTCGAAGCGGGCGACGGTGGCGACGACGGGCTGGGTCATGTCGTCGGGCCACGTCCACTCGACCGAGTAGACGCCGTCCGCGAGCGGCTCGCCGGGGGCGGGGAGTGCAGGCGAGGGTTCGACGAGGCCCCAGTTGGAGGCGCAGCACGGGTAGGCGAGCGGCATCAGCACGTCGTCGTAGGAGATCGGGGTCCACTGGTCGTTCGGATCGGCGACGGTGGTCGTTGGCTCGGGCGCCGTCGTCTCGGTGGGTTCGGTGGTCGGCGTTGCCGTCGAGGTGGTAGCGGGAACGAGAGAGGTCGCGGGTGTCGTGTCGCTGGTGACCGAACGAGTGGCTCCACACGCGGCGAGGAGGACGACCGTCGCGCCCAGTGCCGTGAATCGGAGGATGCGGTGTCGGAGCGTGCCCATCGAGACCTCCCGTGTCTCTGGACCGACCAACATCACGGCCGGCACTCGTGACGGTACACCCGACCCGTCGGACGGCCCGTTCGGCCTCTTGTCTGGTGGGTCACGACGAGACGACGTCGAAACCGAGCGACAGCGCGACGGGGATCTGTGTGGCGTCGAACGTGACGAACGTGATCGGCCTCGGGAGTCGTTCGGCGGCAGCGAGATGCAGCGCGTCAGCGAGACGGATCGGTTGCTCGCGCATCAGCACGGCGGCGCGGTCGAGGCAGCGTTGGTCGAGCGGCACGACGGCGTAGCGGTCCCACTGCAGACGCAGTGCATCCTCGAGATCGTCCTGGAGGATGCGTTCGTCGATGAGCCGCGGGATCGCGGCGAGCGCCTCGGTGAGGGCGAGGGCGCTCACGCACGCCGGAGTGCGGTCGGTGTCGTCGAGGGTCTCGGCGACCGTGCGTCGCATCGGCGACTCGACGTGCAGTGCGAGTACGGCGCTGGTGTCGAGGAAGACGGTCATGTCAGCCGCGGATCTCGGCGAGGACGCGGTCGAGCCTCAGCCCGCTCCACACCGGGACGGCGGCGGAGAGGCGGCCCGCACCGGGTCGTCGTGGGGGGACGACCGCGCCGCTCGTGTAGAGGTCGGCGAGGACTGCCTGGCCACCCTCGGGTTCGATGGGCCCGAGCTGGGCGACTGACGTGCCGCCGACGGTGACGACGACCCGGCTCCCGCTCCCGGCCCGGCGCAGGTGCGCAGCGAGGTCGGCGCGGAGTTCGCGGACACCGATCGTCGGAGCTCGACCGGACGCGGACGACGGGGACGGAGAGGGTGTTGCCATGTGTACGCGAGTGTACACACTTCGAGTGGCGCGGCTGCGGGGAGGGTTGGCAGGATTCCGCCCATGAACTTTGCATTCACTGAAGAGCAGGAAGAACTCCGCAAGACCGTGCGTCAGTTCCTCGAGGCCAAGAGCAGCGAGGAAGCCGTCCGCGAGCAGATGGAGACCGACAACGGCTTCGACGCCGCCGTGTGGAGCCAGATGGGCGAGCAGATGGGCCTCCAGGGTCTCATCGTCCCCGAGCAGTTCGGCGGCTCGGGCTTCGGCTACGTCGAGCTCGGCATCGTCCTCGAGGAGATGGGTCGCGCCCTGCTGTGCGCCCCGTTCTTCAGCACCGTCGTGCTCGCTGCCAACACGCTCATCCACTCGGGTGACGCGGCGGCGCAGGCTGCGCACCTCCCCGGTATCGCTGCCGGCGAGACCATCGCCACCCTCGCCTTCACCGAGCCGAGCGGCAAGTGGGACGAGAGTGGCATCACGATGCAGGCCTCGGGCTCGGGCAGCGACTGGACCCTCAGCGGCACGAAGATGTTCGTGCTCGACGGTCACACCGCCAACCTGATCATCGTCGCCGCCCGCACGGGCAAGGGCGTCAGCCTGTTCGCCGTCGACGGTGGCGCTGCCGGCCTCACCCGTACGGCGCTCAGCACGATGGACCAGACCCGCAAGCAGGCCAAGCTCGACTTCTCGAACACCCCGGCCACGCTCATCGGCACCGAGGGTGAGGGTTGGAAGACCCTCTCCACCGTCCTCGACCTCGCGGCCGTCGGCCTCGCGGCCGAGCAGGTCGGCGGCGCCCAGAAGGTGCTCGACATGGCCGTCGAGTACGCCAAGGTGCGTGTCCAGTTCGGCCGCCCGATCGGTTCGTTCCAGGCGATCAAGCACAAGTGCGCCGACATGCTGCTCGAGGTCGAGTCGGCCAAGAGCGCGGCGTACTACGGCATGTGGTGCGCCTCGGAGATGAACGACGAACTGCCGTCGGTGGCGTCGCTCGCCAAGGCGTACTGCAGCGAGGCGTACTTCCACGCCACGGCCGAGAACATCCAGATCCATGGTGGCATCGGCTTCACCTGGGAGCACCCGGCGCACCTGTACTTCAAGCGTGCCAAGAGCAGCGAGCTGCTCTTCGGTGACCCGACGTACCACCGCGAGCTCCTCGCGCAGCGCATCGGCATCTGAGCCGCCCGCTCGTCACGACGTCGCACGACCCGGGCGCGAGCCCGGGTCGTGCCGCGTCCGGGCACGAGCGGACGGGCGGTACGGGCCACGGGTAGCGTGATACTCGTGTCGACCACCGTGCTCGTCTTCCTTCTGGTGGCAGCCGCTGCCGTGTTCGTGATCGCCGCCCTCGTGGTCGGACGTGAGGCACACCGCCTCGACGCCGTCGCCCCCCGCTCCGTGTACGTGCCGGAGGAGGCGATGGAGTTCGTCGCCGAGTACCTGCCGCCCGAGGCACAGGCTCGGCTGACGCCTGCCGAACTCGAGGCACTGCTGCGGCATCACATGAGATGGCTCCACGCCAAGGGTCTCCAGCCCACCAACGTCGTCGACCGTCGCCAGGACATCCTCGAGCCGGTCGTGATCGAGGAGGACACCCTCGCGGCGTACTTGCTCGGCGAGGCGGAGCGCGACGGGATCGCGATCCTCGACGACGCCGACGTCATCCACGTGGTCGACGCCCACCTCGCCTACTTCGCGGCCATCGGGGCCGTCGGTCCGACCGTCGCCCCCGACGACCGCCCCTGACCCGCACGATCTCGGTACGTATCGTCCCGGAATCCGGGACGATCTGCGCCGAGATCGGTGGGGTTGGTGGGGGTGGTGGGGTCAGGTGGGGGAGAGGTAGGTCTGTAGGGCCTGGCGGGAGGTCTCGACGGGGTCGAGGCCCTGGCGTCGACACGCGTCGGAGTACAGCGCTCGGTCGAAGGTCGTGCGCGCCTCGAGCAGGTCGAGCACCTCATCGGTGAGCCACTCGCGTGGATGCGGGCGCGCCGAGTTGTCAGTGCGATTGAGGTGGGGGAGCACGATGCTGCGACCGCACCACTCGGACAGGAGCGGGCCGAGTCGGTCGCCGACCTCGAGCGGGAGCGCCTGCCCGAGGGTTCCCACCAGTTGGCGCGCTCGTCGTGCGATGCGCCAACGCGTGATCGGATCGACGTCGGCCAGGTGTCGATCAGGACGCACGTGGGAGT
>JBEBDM010000220.1:0-3141 GCA_041156905.1 Actinomycetota bacterium
GTCGGGACGGCCCCGACTCGGGTCGAAGGGGATCGAGGTCTCCGGACTCGAGTTCTCGTGGCCGGACGGCTCACAGGTGCTCGACGGTGTCAACCTCGCCGTCGAACCGGGCGACCGCATCGGCATCGTGGGTCCGAACGGTGCGGGCAAGTCGACCCTGCTCGACCTCTTGGCGGGTCGTCTCGAACCCACCGGTGGCGAGATCGACCGCGGCTCGACGGTCCAGGTCGGGTACTACGACCAGCTCTGGAAGGAGGGCGACCTGACCCAGCGGGTCCGCGAGGCCGTCGCCGGCGACAAGGGCGAGCCCTCCCTCGCCGACGTGACTCTGATGCGGCGGTTCTGGTTCGACGGTGACGCCCAGTTCGCACCGATCGGGACCCTGAGCGGTGGCGAGCGTCGGCGGCTCCAGCTGCTCCTGACCCTCGTCCGCCAGCCGAACGTGCTCCTTCTCGACGAACCGACCAACGACCTCGACCTCGACACGCTGCGCGCCCTCGAGGACTTCCTCGACGACTGGCCGGGGATCGTCGTGGTGGTGAGCCACGACCGGTCATTCCTCGACCGGGTCACCGACGAGCTGTTCGCTCTCGACGGAGACGGTGGAGCCGAGTGGATCCGCGGGGGAGTGGCTGCATGGTTGGCCCGGATCGAAGCCCCGACCCCGGCGCCCGCTCCGTCGACTCGGCCTGCCGCGCCCAAGTCAGCGGCGGGGGCTCCGCCGAGTCCGGCGCCCCGGAAGGCCGATCGTGGCGGTGGAAGTGGCCGCAGCCCGTCGACCATCCGGCGCCAGCTGGGTCAGGCCGAACGCGATCTCGAGGCCGCCACCGTGCGCCGCGACGCCCTCCTCGCCGAGATGCAGTCGGTCAGCGACCACCGGGCGATGGCCGAGGTCGGCGAGAGGCTGTCGGCCGCCCAGGCCGCCGTCGACGCAGCCGAGGCGTCGTGGTTGGCGCTGGCCACCGAGGCCGAGGAGCAGGGGCTCGACCTCTGACCCGGGCTGCTCGACGGGACTGGCCGGACCGGAGGCCCGTCAGGCCACGGACGGCTCGAACAGGAGCTGCATCAGCGCCACGTCGTGCCAGCGGTTGAACTTGCGGCCGACCTCGCGCTCGATGCCCACCAACTCGAAGCCGTGGCGGCGGTGGAGGGCGATCGAGCCCTCCCCGGAGGCATTGATCCGGGCGAAAACAGCGTGGAAACCGCTCGATTCGGCCGTTTCGAGCAGGGTGGACAGGATCAGGCTGCCGATCCCCTGGCCGTGGCGGTCGCGTCGGACGTAGACCGAGTCCTCCACACTGGTGCGGTAGGCGGCCCGTTCCTTGTAGGGCGAGAGGGCCCCGAAGCCCACGACGTCGCCCTCGGGGTCGGTCGGGTCGACCGCCACGAGCACGGCGAAGGCCCCGCTGCGATCGGCCTGCCAGCGCTGTTGCTCCTCGAGCGAGCGCGGGACGAGGTCGAAGGTCGCCACCGTGTGGAGGACCTCGTGGTTGTAGAGGGCTCGGATCTGCTCGGCATCGGCCGGGGTCGCCGGCCTCACCGAGACATGGCTGGCTCCTCCGGGGCCGTCGCTCGGACTCACGGGGCGAGGGTAGCGGCCGCCCGCGCGAATCTCCGGAATCCCTCTGCGCGCGGGGTGGTGGTGGTAAGGGGCGCCGGTATCATCGGTCGTCGGTTCGCGGCTCTGCCGCGTCCCAACGCCCTCTTAGCTCAGTCGGCAGAGCAACGCCATGGTAAGGCGTAGGTCGTCGGTTCAATTCCGACAGAGGGCTCGACCATCACGGCCTCTGGGCCGCGGCAAGGCCCTGGCGGCGTAGCTCAGTTGGTCAGAGCATCCGGCTCATAATCGGAAGGTCATCGGTTCGATCCCGATCGCCGCTACTAAGAATCCACCCACGCTGGGGAACCCAGCGAACGACCGTCACAGGAGACGCTCCCATGAGCAAGGCGAAGTTCGAGCGCACCAAGCCGCACGTCAACATCGGAACGATGGGTCACATCGACCACGGCAAGACCACGCTGACCGCGGCGATCTCGAAGACGCTGGCCGACCGCGGCCTCGCGCAGTACACGCCGTTCGATCAGATCGACAAGGCGCCGGAGGAGAAGGCTCGTGGTATCACGATCTCGATCGCGCACATCGAGTACGAGACCGCGAATCGTCACTATGCGCATGTCGACATGCCGGGTCACGCGGACTACATCAAGAACATGATCACGGGTGCGGCGCAGGTGGATGGCGCGATCCTGGTGGTCGCCGCGACGGATGGTCCGATGCCCCAGACGCGTGAGCACGTGCTGCTCGCCCGTCAGGTGGGTGTGCCCTACATCGTGGTGGCGTTGAACAAGTCCGACATGGTCGAGGACGAGGAGCTCCTGGAGTTGGTGGAGCTCGAGGTTCGCGAGTTGTTGAACGAGTACGAGTTCCCTGGTGATGACGCCCCGGTGGTGCGCGTGAGCGCCCTGAAGGCTCTTGAGGGTGACGCGGCGTGGCAGGACAAGGTGATGGAGCTGATGGCTGCGGCTGATGCGAGCATCCCGGAGCCGGCGCGTGATCTGGACAAGCCGTTCTTGATGCCGATCGAGGACGTGTTCACGATCACGGGTCGTGGCACTGTGGTGACCGGCAAGGTCGAGCAGGGCAAGGTTCACACGGGTGACGAGATCGAGATCGTGGGTCTGCGTCCGACGCAGAAGACGGTCTGCACGGGTGTGGAGATGTTCCGCAAGCTGCTCGATGAGGGTCAGGCGGGCGACAACATCGGAGCCCTGTTGCGTGGCACGAAGAAGGAGGAGGTGGAGCGCGGTCAGGTGTTGTGCAAGCCGGGTTCGATCACTCCTCACACCGAGTTCGAGGGTCAGGTGTACGTGTTGACCTCGGCTGAGGGTGGGCGTCACAAGCCGTTCTTCAACAACTATCGTCCGCAGTTCTTCTTCCGTACGACGGACGTGACCGGCACGATCAAGCTTCCGGAGGGGACCGAGATGGTCATGCCGGGCGACAACATCACGATCCAGGTCGAGCTGGGCAAGCCGATCGCGATGGACGAGGGTCTTCGTTTCGCGATCCGTGAGGGTGGCCGTACCGTGGGTGCTGGCCGCGTCACGAAGATCACGAAGTGAGCTGACGAACCATGGCAC
>JBEBDM010000221.1:0-3635 GCA_041156905.1 Actinomycetota bacterium
TCGCGTTCCAGTGGGCGGCGAGCATCGCCGGGGTCGCGAAGACCTCCATGCTGACGATCCGGCGGCCGTGGGCGACCACGACACCGCACTGGCCCGGCAGCGGGCCCATCGCCTGGATCTCGCGGACCTTCTGGCCGAGCGAGTCGCGGTCGAGTCGATCCGCGGCGGCCGTGAAGGCCGACGACTGGCTCGCCACGCCAAGGGCGTCGAGCTCGGAGGAGATCGCGCTCCACACGGCGCCCTGGTCGGAGCGCTTCGCACCGTGCGACCGGATGCTCTGCTCGACACCGAGGTGCTTGGCACGGCGGACACGGCGGTTGATCATCTGGCCGCTGTGGCGGAAGTCGATGCCACCGTTCCAGCGCCCGGCCTCGACGCACGACACCGGGATCGGCAAACGGGTGTGGCCGTCGAGGAGCACGCTGACGTTGAGCGTGCGGGTCTGTCGCCCGCCCTCCACGACCTGGCCGTCGATCAGCAGCACCGGCTGGGGCTGGCGGTTCTCAGCGATGATCGTCGGCACCTCGGCGCTCGCCTGCTCGGTGATCGAGACGTCGGCACCGGCGCCGGTCACCACCGTGGTCGTCCCGGCGGTCGGGCCGTGGAGGTACAGCGGGAACAGGGCGATCCCGTCGCGGGTGAGTGGGGTCCCGACCGACGAGTGCACCAGCAGGTCGACGAGTCCGGTGGAGTGGCCGGAGTGGCTACCGGCGGGGTTCGAGTGGTTGCTCATACCTGACAGACGCACGCAGACCCCCACCGCGTGATCCCACCCCACCGATCTCGGCGCAGATCGTCCCGGATTCCGGAACTATTCGTACCGAGATCTCGCGAGGGCGTCACGCGCGAGGGCGTCTGCTGCGTCTGAATGGTATGAGCCACGACGCCGCCGACTTCCTCCTGACCGCCGCCGAACGGGTTGCCGCCGAGTACCCCGACCTGTTCCGCCACCAGTGCAGCGGGGTGGCCTTCCTCCTCAGTCGCAAGCGGGCGATCCTGGCCGACGACATGGGACTCGGGAAGACCCGCACCTCGATCGTCGCTGCCCGCGAGCAGTGCCCCGACGGCCCGTTCCTCGTGATCTGCCCGGCGAGCCTGAAGCGCAACTGGGAGCGCGAGATCCGCCTCGTCGAGCCGAACGCCACCATCGCCGTCGTCGACGGTGAGGTGCCGGCCGATGCGCCGCGCTGGACAGTCGTCAACTACGACCGCCTCGGGCGCCACAAGGAGGCCCTCATCGCGCTCGGGTCGCGTGTCGTGATCGTCGACGAGGCGCACTACGTCCGCAACAAGTCGGCCCGCAGTACCCACACGCTCGCACTCACGGAGGCGGACGGGGTCGAGGCGGTCTACATGCTCACCGGTACCCCGATGACCAACCGTCCCCGCGACATGTTCAACCTGCTCAAGATCGCCCACCACCCCGTGGCCAACAGCTGGTTCCGGTTCACCCAGCGCTACTGCGGTGCCTACGACAACGGCTTCGGGCTCGTCACCGACGGCGCCACGAACATCGAGGAACTCGCCGAGCTCATCGCCGGCAAGATGCACCGACGTGCCAAGGCCGACGTGCTCGACCTCCCCGAGAAGGTCCGTACCTGGTTCCCGCTCGAGCTGCCCACCAAGAGGGTCAACGGTCTCGAGGACCGTGCCCTCGACTTCCTCTCGCGCAACGAGGCGCGTAGCGGCCCCACCTGGATCACGTTCCTCAGCCTGCTGAACAAGGCACGCCACCAGCTGGCGGTCGCCAAGGCCACCCCGACCGCCGACTTCGTCACCGACCTCGTCGAGGCTGGCCAGAAGGTCGTCGTGTTCACCGGCTACAAGGCCGTGGTCGAGGTCATGCGCGAGCGCTTCGGTGATCGTGCCGTGCTCCTCACCGGCGACACGCCGCTCGACGCCCGGCAGGTGGCGGTCGATCGCTTCCAGGCAGACCCGGCGATCCGGGTGTTCATCGGCAACCTCACGGCGGCGGGCACCGGGATCACCCTCACGGCCGGCGACCATGTCGTGTTCAACGACCTCGATTGGGTTCCCGCCAACCACTGGCAGGCCGAGGACCGCATCCACCGCATCGGCCGCACGGCCACCGCCTACGTGACCTACATGTACACGCCCGACACGCTCGACGCGTTCGTCGCCCAGCTGCTCGAGCAGAAGGCGGCCCTCGTGGCCAAGGTCGAGGCCAACGCCGCCGCACAGGCCGGGATGATCGACGCCGTCGTCGACCTCGTCCTCCAGGGACACCAGCCCACGATGCCCTCGATGACCACCGAGCCGGAGCGGGCGACGGTCGGCCTCCTGGCCGACGTCCTCGCACTGTGGGAGCAGCTCGGCCCGCTCACCGAACGCAGCGGACAGCAGGTGTTCAGGTTCCCGTCGTCGCGGGATGCGTCGGTCGTCTACGAGACCGTGGTCGAGGACGGTGTCGCCCACTGCGACTGCCCCGGCTTCGCGTACGGCGGCAACTGCAAGCACGCCAAGGAGGCGATGCGGATGGCGCGCGAGGCGAACCGTTCGGCGAGCGCGGCCCACTGACCCGGCCGTGCTCTCGCACCGACCGACCACCGTGTCTTTCAGTGTGACCGCTCGTCGTCGGGCAGTGCTTCCATGACGAGGATGCGGCTGACGGTCACCAGCAGCCCCGACCAACTCGAGTTCTCGGTGCCGAACGGCGGGACCGGGATCCGTCTGACGCGTCACGGTCATCACGCCACGGGCCGCCTGCTCTTCGCCGGTGGCCGCTCGTCGGTCGACATCTCCTTCCAGCCCGGCACGATCGTGCGCGAGGTCGACCTCGCCGCACGGGATCACGGTGTCGAGCCGCAGAAGTGGCGGCAGCAGGTCCTGCTCGCCGTCGTCGACTGGTGGGACGGACTCGGGTGGTGTGCCCGCGAGCCGCAGATGCTGCTCGCCGCGATCGGTGCCGTCACGCACCCGCTACTCGGCGCCGCATACGAGCGGGGCCACGAGGCACTCGGCGAGATCCCCCGGTGGGCGTCGCCCGTTCTGCGTTGCACCGACCCCGTCGCCGCCGCCCGCTCCCTGTCTCCTTCTGCCAACCGCCGCACTGCACGCGCCTTAGCCGCCAGCCTCGTCGCCCGACCCGAGGGCGACGAGGTCGAACTCGGCAACCTCGCCGCAGCGGTGTGCGGGAGTGCCCTGCTCTCGGCCGATCAGCTCGCCAACGTGCTCGAGGTCGCACCACCTGTCCGACCCGCTCCCGCCGTCACCACCGAACAGATGCGGTTCGCCCGCCACGGCATCGCCCTGTACCCGGCTGATCGCGCCACCGACCTGCTCTGCGACGCACTCCGCACGGCCGACATGCCGATCCTCTCCGAGTCGCTGCAGCAGCTCGACTGGATCGCCGACCGCGTGCCACGCCCCCTTCCCGCACGGCTCCGCGAGCTCCAGGCGTTGTGCACCCGGTACGTGCCGATGGTCGACTCCGGCTGGCACGACACCGAGGCGCGCCGTCTCGAACAGGCCCGGCGGGCCGACATGAGCCTCCCGCGCAGCGTCCCCGACGTGCCCGGGCAGGCCGAGCGAGCGCCTTCGCGCTGGCCTGTTCCTCCGGCGCTCCTCGTCATCAACGGGTACCGCCACGCCGGCCTCTCGTACCAGGTGCCCAC
>JBEBDM010000222.1:0-2897 GCA_041156905.1 Actinomycetota bacterium
GTCGCCGACGACGCCATCGAGGCTGCTCTCGCCGTGGCCGAGGCCGACTTCGTGCACGACCTGCCCGAGGGACTCGAGACCGAGATCGGGGAGCGCGGTGTCGGCCTCTCCGGAGGACAGCGCCAGCGCATCGCCCTCGCGAGGGCTCTCGTGCGCAACCCGCGTGTGCTGCTCCTCGACGACACCACCTCGGCTCTCGACCCCTCCACCGAGGCGAGGGTCATCGGCAACCTGCGCGCTGCGCTCACCGAGACCACCGTGGTGGCGGTCGCAAGTCGGCCGAGCACCATCGCACTGGCCGACGACGTTCTGTTCCTCGACGAGGGACGCGTCGTGGCCCACGGCCTTCACGACGAACTGATGGAGTCGGTGCCCGCGTATCGGGCACTCATCGAGGCGTTCGAACACGACCGGGCAGCCCTCGACGCGGAGTTCGCCGCCGAGGCAGCGCGACCGGCGACCGACGAGGGAGGCGAGCGATGAGCGACGAACCCCTCGGTCGGTTCAGCGCCGTCGAGACCCTCGGCAAGGGAGTCCGTGCGGCGCCAGCGCTGCGCACCGGTTTCGGTCTCACGCTCCTGCTGGCGATGATCGGTGCGGCGGGACGCATCGTGATCCCGATCGTCGTACAACAGGCGATCGACCACGGGCTCACACCCGACGGTGTGCGCATCCGCACGGTCGTGACCCTCGCTGCGGTGGCCCTCACCTCGATCATCTTCGCCACCTGGGCGCAGCGCACCGCGGTGTACCGCCTCGGTCGTCGCAGCGAGGAGGCGCTCTACACACTGCGCGTGAAGCTCTTCGAGCACATCCACCGTCTGAGCGTCGCCGACCACAGCGAGGAACGGAAGGGTGCGCTCGTCGCCCGCGTCACGAGCGACGTCGAGACCCTGGCCCAGTTCTTCCAGTGGGGTGGCCTCGCGTGGTTGCTCGACGGCACCCTCATGCTGCTCGTCGCCTCGGTGATGCTCGCCTACGACTGGGTGCTCGCCGTCGTCGCGTTCGTCGTGTCGGCTCCCCTCGCGTTCGTCCTGCAGCGGGTCCAGCGGCACCTCGTGAAGGCCTACGACGCGGCCCGCCACCGGAACGCCGCCGTGATGTCGCAGATCAGCGAGGTCGTCACCGGTGCCGAGACGCTGCGCTCCTACGAGGCGGGCGAGCACTTCGCCGCCCAGGCCCGCGAGGCGAGCCGGCAGCGATCGAAGAGCTTCGTGCGAGCCGGGACCATCGGTGCGTTCCTGTTCCCCTCGGGAGAGGTCTTCGGGGTCATCACGATCTCGGCCGTCGTGGTGACCGGCGTGCTGCGTGGTCCGGGGAGCGGACTCACGTCGGGTGCGCTCGTGGGCTTCGTCTTCCTGACGTACCGCTTCCTCGAACCGATCGCCGAGTTGACCGAGGTGCTCGACCACACCCAGACCGCGGTCGCCGGCATGCGCCGGGTGATCGGCGTTCTCGAGATCCCGATCGGTCCACCCGAGCCGGCACTCCCGATGCCCCTGCCGCGCGGCCCGCTCACCGTCACCTTCGACCGCGTTGACTTCGCCTACAAGAACCGTGGGGAGACCGACGAGCCGCTGGTGCTCAAGGGGATCAGCGCGCACATCCCCGCGGGTCAGCAGGTGGCGATCGTCGGCGAGACGGGCTCGGGCAAGACCACGCTCGGTCGCTTGATCGCCCGGCTCGCCGACCCGACCGCCGGAACGGTGCTGGTCGGGGGCGTGTCACTGACCTCGGTGGCCAACACCGACCTACGCACACGGCTCACCGTCGTTCCCCAGGAGCCGTTCCTGTTCGACGGGTCGATCGCTGCCAACCTGCTGTTCGCCCGGCCGAACCTGCGTCGTGAGGAACTCGTCCTCGCGGTGATGGCACTCGATCTCGGCGACTGGCTCGACACCCTGCCCGAGGGGCTCGACACCGAGGTCGGTCAGCGCGGCAGCCAGCTCTCGGCCGGTGAGCGTCAGCTCGTCGCCCTCGTGCGGGCGTCGCTCGTCGACCCGGCCGTGCTGGTGCTCGACGAGGCCACCAGCAGCGTCGACGCCCTCACCGAGGTGCGCCTCGCCCGTGCCCTCGAGCGCCTCGCCCGTGGGCGTACCACGATCGCCATCGCCCACCGCCTCTCGACGGCCGCTCGTGCCGATCGGGTGCTGGTGCTCGACCACGGCAGGCTCGTGGAGGACGGATCACACCTCGACCTCGTGCAGCGCGGTGGCGCCTACGCCCGCATGTACGAGGCGTGGGTCACGGCGACGTCGGCGGGCTGACCTCGACCCCGAACGGGAACGGGCCGCGGACGTCGGCGACCTCGCACGTGACGTCGTCCCCATTGGTGGCGGAACGGACGAAGTCAGTGGCCGAGAACGTGGCCGACTCGCCCGGTGCGGCGTCGGACGCTGTGGCGACCACCGTGCTCCCGAGGGTCGTGGCCCCGTCGAGGAAGTTCACGGTGACGGTGTATCCCGTGGCCGAGTCGCTGAGGTTGGTGACGACTCCGCTGGCCTTCGCGAGCGTGCCCTCCACCGTGCACTCGGTGATGGCCGCCTCGAGCGGTCCGGGTTCGAGAAAGGCCCGGACCTCTCCCCAGACCATGACCGAGAGCCAGATGCCGACGCCGGAGAGGGGCAGAGCGATGCCGCCGAGCACCAGGGCAGCGACCGTGAACCCGCTCGTGGGCGCCGAGGCCGCCCGGCTGGCGCGCAGGGCCCGGACCCCGAGGGCGATGGCGACGACTGCCGCGACGATGCCGATGACAACGAAGATGGGCATCCAGGCCACCACGACAGCGAGCAGTGCCAGCACGAACGCCCCGATGCCCGGGGACCTCCGCCGACGGTCGGCCGGGGGAGCGACCGAGGGGCCGCCGGTGTCGACGAAGCGCCGTCCGTCGGTGGCGA
>JBEBDM010000223.1:0-10252 GCA_041156905.1 Actinomycetota bacterium
CCGTAGCAGCCGAGGTGGTGGCGGTTCAGCGAGTCGAGCAGCACCACCACGAGGTTCTGGGCCATCGGCCGACTGTAACCCTCCGCTGCACCCGGTTCTGTCAGCGCACGGCGGCGACGATGGCGCTCAGACCGGCGAGGAACAGCAGTCCGAGCACGAGCATCCGGAAGCGTTCTCCGTGCAGGTGCCGACGCAGGGGCCATGCCGAGACCTGACCGACGGCCCATGCGGGGAGCGCCGCAGCCGCCGCGGTCAGGCCCTCGCCCGTCACCTTGCCGGCAGAGAGGAACAGGGCGATCCCGACGATGTTGCTGAAGGCGAACACCCCGACGAGGGTCGCCCGGAACCGCTCGGGCGGGAGCGCCCGTGCCTGGAGGTCGAAGACCAACGGCGGACCGTTGGTCGAGAGCGAGGTGTTCAGCACCCCGGAGAGGAAGCCAGCGACGTAGTCGAAGCCGTGGCCGAGGTGCTGGAGCGAGACTCGCCGTACGAGGAGCCCGGTCGCGACGAGCACCGAGATGCCGAGGGCGATGCGCAGCACCCTGTCGCTCACCGCCACCAGCACCCAGATGCCGAGTGGCATGCCGACGAACGCCCCGATGACGAGCCGTCGGACGAGCGGCATGTCGGCCTCGCGACGCAGGTGGGCGAACTGCCACGTGGAGGTCAGGATGCCGAGCAGGGTGCTGACGATGACCGCCTTCTCGACCGGGATGGCGAGGGTCATGATCGGCATGGCCAGCAAGGCGAACCCGAAGCCGGCGAGGATCTGGACGAACGAGGCCAGGAAGATGGCGATCGCCACCACGATGAGCTCGGTCGCCGTCACGACCGTCGAGTCTGCCACCTACAGTGACGCCCATGGCAGCCATCCCGGTGATCGACCTCGCCACGACCGACGCCGGACACGAGATCGACCGGGCGTGCCGGGTGGAGGGCTTCTTCGCCGTGCCGCTCGACCCCGCCCTGCAGGGTCTCCGAGCCGAGATCACCGATCTCGTCGCCACGTTCCTCGCCCGACCCGAACACGACAAGCAGCAGTATTCGATGTCCAAGGGCGGACGGGCGTGGCGCGGGTGGTTCCCGCTCGAGGGCGAACTCACCTCGGGCGTGCCCGACCGCAAGGAGGGCTACTACTTCGGGGCGGAGTTGCCCGTCGATCCTCGGCCGATGCACGGCCCGAACCTGTGGCCCGACCACCCTGCCCGTCTCGGCCCTGCGGTGCTCGAGTGGATGTCGTCGATGGAGGAACTCGGGCAGCGGATCCTCGCCCACATGGCCGTCGGTCTCGGGCATCCGGCCGATGCGTTCCGGCGTGGCCTGACGGCGTCGCCCACTCCCCTGTTCCGCGTGTTCCGCTACCCGCCGCAACCGTCGGGCGACACCACCACCTGGGGTGTCGGCGAGCACACCGACTACGGCCTGCTCACCCTCCTCGCCACCGACGGCACACCCGGCCTCGAGGTGAAGGTGCGGGGCGAGTGGATTCCCGCTCCTGCCGGCGCCGACCTCGTGGTCTGCAACATCGGCGACATGCTCGACCGTGTCACCGGCGGCCGCTACCGGAGCAACCCGCACCGGGTGCGCAATCACGCCGGTCACGACCGCTACTCGCTGCCCTTCTTCCTCGACCCTGGCTGGGACGCCGCTGTGGAGCCGTGGGAGTTCGACGACGAGTGGGAAGTTCCGCTCGACGCCGCCGAGCGATGGGACCGCGCCAACCTGCGCGACATCGGTGGCACCTACGGCGACTGGCTCTCCGCGAAGGTGAGCAAGGTCTTCCCCGATCTCGCCGCCGACCAGATCTGACGAACGATCCGGGCAGCGTCAGCCGTTCAGCGACCGAGTGTGTAGGTCCGGGCGTGCCGGTCGACGCCGACGACGCGCCAGCCTTCCTCGATGTGCGGCAGCATCGCTTCGCGCACGGCCAGCCGGGCCGTGAAGGCCTCGGGTTCCGACGCCGCGATCTGGGCCGGCGTCACCGGTGGCACGTCGAGGACGAACGTCTCCGAGATCACCGGCGGCGGGACGGCGAAGTACCACTGGACCGTGAGCCGGTCGCTCGGGAGTGATCCGTTGATCCCACCGAGTGCTCCGTAGTGGTTCACGTGGTAGTGGATCCCGACGGCACCGAGCTTGTTGAGGTTGAGATGGGCGTTCGTGAGCTGGAGCGGGTCGAAGGTCCAGCGCATCGAGGTGTACCCGTTGGCCGCACACCACGCCGCCTGCTCGCGCTTGATCTGCTCCCCGAGCCCCTTCGATCGGTAGTCGGGGTGCACGGCGAGGTAGTGGGAGTGCAGCACGTCGGGTTCGCGCGTCGCGAAGCCGTAGGCAGAGCCGACGATGCGGCCGTCGTCGAACGCCGCCACCGCGACCCCGCCCTCGGTGATCGTGGCGACGAGCATGTTGACCGACACCCGGTCGTCCTCGCCTCCCCAGATCAACTGCTCGAAGTCGGGCATCACGGCGAGGTCGTCCGCGTCGGTGAGGACACGGAACTCGATGGTCACCGCAGGGTCTCCACCTGCTGGGTCACCTCCGCCAGGAACGGGCGGTCGAGGGTGACGCCGATACCGGGGCCCTCCGGCACCGGCATGATCCCGTTCGTGGCCTCGAGCTTCTGCTCGACGATGTCGCGTGCATAGGTACGGCTCGCCGATGCCGTGTCGCCCGGGTAGACGAAGCCGGGCATCGTGGCAAGGTGGATGTTGTGGGCGCGACCGATGCCGCTCTCGAGCATCCCGCCACACCACATCGGGGCGCCACGGTCGACACACATGTCGTGGATCTCGCGGACCGACTGGAGACCACCCACGCGGGCGACCTTGATGTTGATCACGGCGGCGGCACCGAGGTCGAGGGCGGCCTTCACCCGCGCCGGCGACGTGAGCGACTCGTCGAGGCACAGCGGAGTGCGCAACTGCGGGGCGAGGGCAGCATGGTCGGTGAGGTCGTCCCAGTGCAGCGGCTGCTCGATGTAGTGGAGTCCGAACGTGTCGATCTCCTTCAGCACGTCGATCTGGTCGAGGGTGTAGGCGGAGTTGGCGTCGACCGTGAGCTCGATGTCGGGGTGCACCGCGCGCACGGCACGGAGCAGTTCGACGTCCCAGCCGGGTTCGATCTTCAGCTTGACGCGCTTGTAGCCCTGCTCGACGTGTCGGGTCACGTTGGCGACGGACTCCTCGATCGACGCCATGCCGAGCGATGCGCCGACCTCGAGTTCGGTGCGGACACCGCCGAGGAGCGAGTGGAGCGGAACGCCGAGCTGACGCGCGTGGAGGTCCCAGACCGCTGCCTCGATGGCGGCCTTGGCCATCGGGTTGCCACGGAACATCGCCCACCGGGCCGACAGCGTGGCCGGGTCATCGCAACCCTTGGCCAGCAGGTCGGGGACGAGGATCTCACGCATGAGATAGAGCGCCCCGGGGATGGTCTCCTCGCGGTACAGAGGCACGTAGTCCATGGTCGACTCGCCGTAGCCCTCGACACCCTCCGACCGCACGGTGACGATCACGCAGTACTTCTCGGCCTCGCTGGAGAACGAGGTCTTGAACGGGCTGCGATAGGGCAGCCGGACCGTACGGAGTTCCACTTCATCGATACGCATGGCCCCATTCCTAGCAAGCCGGGAGCGGTCCGACGGAACGCTCGGGGCTTCGCCACCGCCAACGGCTACCAGGTGTCGATGTTCGGACGCTTCTTCCCCTGCCGGGGCGCCGGAGGCGGGGACGCCGCGAGGATGGCCGAGATCCAGCGACGGCTGTCGGCCGGGTCGATGACGTCGTCGATCTCGAAGTGCGACGCGACGTTCACGGCCTTGCCGATGTGGTACATCCGGTCGACCATCTCCTGGAAGGTGCGCTCACGCTCGGCGGGGTCGGCGATGGCGGCCAGCTCGTTGCGGTACCCGAGGCGGACCGCTCCCTCGAGCCCCATGCCGCCGAACTCCCCCGTGGGCCAGGCCACACACGCATGCGGCGCCTTCGTGCTGCCGCCCATCATCGCCTGGGCACCGAGGCCGTAGCTCTTGCGCAGGACGATGCTCACGAGCGGCACCGTGATGTTGGCCCCGTTCACGAACAGCCGGGAGCAGTGCCGCACGAGCGCCGTCGTCTCGACCTCGGGGCCGACCATCATCCCCGGCGTGTCGACGAGCGTCACCACGGGGAGGTCGAAGGCGTCGCAGAGCTGGAGGAAGCGTGCGGCCTTGTCGGCGCCATCGCTGTCGATCGCACCTGCGAGGTGCGACGGGTTGTTGGCGAGGACTCCCACGGGCCGCCCCTCGACGCGGGCGAGGGCCGTGACCATCCCGAGGCCGAAGTCGCGCCGCAGTTCGAGGACGCTGTCGGTGTCGAACAGCCCGTCGATCACGTGGCGGACGTCGTAGCCACGCTTGCGGTCCTCGGGGATGACGTGACGCAGCTCACGCTGGTCGGCGCACGTCCACGTGTCCGCGGCACCCTGGAAGTAGCCGAGGTACTTCCGTGCGACGGCCACCGCCTCGGCCTCGTCCGCGACCACCACGTCGATCACACCGTTCGAGCGTTGTACGTCGATCGGTCCGATCTCCCCCGGGGCGAACACACCCAGTCCGCCGCCCTCGATCATCGCCGGGCCACCCATGCCGATGTTGCTGTCCTCGGTGGCGATCACGACGTCGCAGCACCCGAGGATCGCGGCATTGCCGGCGAAGCAGTACCCGGCGTTCACGCCCACGATCGGCACGAGGCCGCTGAGCTCGGCGAAGTACATGAAGGCGAGGCAGTCGAGGCCGCTCACACCCATCATGTCGGTGTCACCCGGTCGGCCTCCGCCGCCCTCGGTGAAGAACACCACCGGGAGACGCATCTGTTCGGCCAGTTCGAACAGCCGATCCTTCTTGCGGTGGTTCTGACCGCCCTGGGTGCCGGCGAGGACCGTGTAGTCGTAGCTCATCGCCACGATCGAGCGTCCACCGACGGTGCCGATCCCGCCGATCATGCCGTCGGCGGGAGTGCGGGCAATCAGGTCGTCGAGCGACCGACGTCGCCGCTGCGGCGCGATGACCACCGGTCCGTACTCGACGAACGACCCCTCGTCGACGAGGTCAGCGACGTTCTCGCGTGCGGTCCGCCGACCGACGGCCCGACGCTTGGCGACCGCATCAGGGCGGGCGTCGTCGAGCCCGATCGCATGCCGCGCATGCACTTCGGCAAGGTCGGGGCGGACGTGCGCAGGGTCCTCGGTCGCCACCGACTCCACGGCCGCCACGCTGACGGCACCCGGGACGAGTCGGGCCACTGCAGCGCCCTCGCGCACGGTGTCACCCGGTGCGGCGAGGAGCGTCTCGATCACACCATCGGCGGGCGCCTCGATCGGATGGTGCATCTTCATCGACTCGATCAACATCAACTGCTGACCACGCCGCACTTGCTGGCCGGCCATCACGTCGACGGTGACGATCGTTCCCTGCATCGGAGCGTTGATCGCGAGCGCTTCCCCCATGAGCGGCGACCGTAGCCGCGCCGCGCCCTCGCGGCGGGAGCCGTAGCCTGACGGTGTGGCAGCGGCGAAGGACGACGGTTCGGTCGAGGTCGAGGCCGCAGGACGAGCCGTCCGGATCAGCAGCCCGGGGAAAGTCTTCTTCGCCGCGAGGGGCGAGACCAAACTCGACCTCGTCCGGTACTACCTCGCCGTCGAGGAGCAGGTCATGCGCCAGATGCGCGACCGGCCGGTGATGATGCAGCGCTTCCCCGACGGAGCCAGCGGCAAGAGCTTCTTCCAGAAGCGTGTGCCCGACTTCGCTCCCGACTGGCTGACGTCGATCGACGTCCGCACGGTCAATGGCACGACCTCACGCGCTCTCGTCATCGCCGACATCGCCCATCTGGTCTGGGCCGTGAACCTCGGCTGCATCGGCTTCCATGCCTGGCCCGTGAGAGCGCCCCGGGTCGACGAGGTCGACGAGCTGCGCATCGATCTCGACCCAGGCCCCGGCACCGACTGGCGGATGGTGCTCGACGCCGCTGCAGTCGTGCGTGAGTTCCTCGCCGCCCACGGCACCACGGCCTTCGTGAAGACCTCGGGCAGTCGGGGCGTGCACGTCTACGTCCGGCCCCAGCCCGGATACGACGGCTTCGAGGTCCGTCGCGCCGCGGTGGCGATCGCCAGGGAACTCGAGCGGCAGAACCCGAGACTCCTCACCGCCTCGTGGTGGAAGGAGGAACGTGGCGCCCGCATCTTCATCGACTTCAACCAGAACGCACCGCACAAGACGGTCTTCGCCGCATGGTCGGCCCGCGCCTTCGAGCACGCGCCTGTGTCGTTCCCCGTCGCGTGGGATCGACTCGCCTCCCTCGACCCGCGCGCCATGACCATCGCGAGTGTGCCCGCCGACGTCGCCGAGCACGGCGACGCATGGGCCTCCATCGACGAGGTTCGCCACTCACTCGCGCCGTACCTCGCGATGGCTGACGCCGATGACGCAGCGGGGCTCCCCGACGCACCGTGGCCACCCGAGTACCCGAAGATGGCGGGTGAGGCCACCCGCGTGTCGCCGAGCCGGGCCCGCACACCCCGTCCGGAGGACTGAGGCGGCGGGCCGGCCTCGTCAGATCGAGAGCTCGGCCGCCCGGGCGAGGACGCCAGCGCGCTCGGCGCCGATCGTCGTCGAGTCACCGTGTCCCGTGTGGACCACCGTGTGATCGGGCAGCGCCAGCAGGATGTCGCGGATGCTGCGCAGGATCGTCGGCTCGTCGCTGTGGCTGCGGCCAGTGGCACCCGGCCCGCCGCAGAACAGCGTGTCGCCGCTGAACACGGCACCGGACGCGACGTCGTGGAAGCAACAGCAGCCCGGCGAATGACCAGGAGTGTGCAACACGCCGAGTTCGTGACCGCCGACCGACAGCACCGAGCCCGGAACGACCTCGCCGTCGGGCGTCTCGCCCGGCCACACGACGTCCCAGAGCATCCGGTCGGAGGGGTGCAGGAGGATCGGAGCGTCGACGGCGTCGCGCAGCGGCACCGCTGCGTTGATGTGGTCGTTGTGTCCGTGCGTCAGCACGATCGCCTTCACCCTGCGCCCGTTGACGGCCTGCACGATCGGGGCGGCGTCGTGGGCGGCATCGAACACCACGACCTCGCGGTCGTCACCGACGATCCAGATGTTGTTGGTGACCTCCCACTCGCCACCGTCGAGGGCGAAGATCCCCTCGGTCGTGACCAGTTCGACCGCCACTCAGATCACCACGACACTGCGGAGGACCTCGCCGCGCTCCATCTTGTAGAACGCCTCCTCGACGGCGTCGAGCGAGATGGTCTCCGACACGAACTTGTCGAGCGGCAGGCGACCCTGCTGGTGGAGGGTCACCAGCATCGGGAAGTCGCGCGACGGCAGGCAGTCGCCGTACCAGCTCGACTTCAGCTGGCCACCACGACCGAACACCTCGATGAACGGCAGTTCGATGGTCATGTCGGGACGGGGAACACCCACGAGCACGACCGTTCCGGCGAGGTCGCGGGCATCGAACGCCTGGCGGTAGACGGCGGGGTTGCCGACGGCCTCGATGCACACGTCGGCGCCGTTGCCGCCGGTGACCGACTTGATGTACTCGACAGGATCCTGCGTGCGCGAGTTCACCGTGTGCGTCGCACCGAACTGGCGGGCGATCTCGAGCTTGCGGTCGTCGACGTCGACAGCGACGATCGTGTGCGCACCAGCGAGCAGCGCGCCGGCGATGGCCGCGTCGCCCACGCCGCCACAGCCGAAGACGGCCACCGAATCACCGCGGCCGACGTTGCCGGTGTTGATCGCCGCACCGATGCCCGCCATCACGCCGCAGCCGAGAAGGCCGGCGGTCGCCGCGGGAACGCTGGCGTCGACCTTCGTGCACTGACCGGCAGCCACGAGGGTCTTCTCGGCGAAGGCGCCGATGCCGAGGGCCGGCGACAGGACGGTGCCGTCCTCGAGGGTCATCTTCTGCGTGGCGTTGAAGGTGCTGAAGCAGTACCACGGGCGACCGCGCAGGCACGAGCGGCACTGGCCGCACACGGCGCGCCAGTTGAGGATCACGAAGTCACCGGGCTGGACGTTGGTGACGCCCTCGCCCACCGACTCGACCACACCCGCGGCCTCGTGGCCGAGCAGGAACGGGAACTCGTCGTTGATGCCACCCTCGCGGTAGTGCAGGTCGGTGTGGCAGACACCGCACGCCTGGACCGTCACCACGGCCTCGCCCGGGCCCGGGTCGGGGATCACGATCGTCTCCACCGTCACCGGCGCGCCCTTGCTGCGCGCCACCACGCCACGAACCTTCTGAGCCACGGGATTCCCTCTTTCCGTCGACGCACGTCCCCTCGGAACGTGTCCGGGGCGACTGTACCCGACGGGCTCCGGACGGCCTGACTCGCTCAGGCGGCGGAGAGGCCGCGAACCAGCGCCTCGAGGGCGAGGAGGAAACGACGGTCCGCAGTGCCCTTGTAGAGCCGGCCAGCCACGGCGACGGAGTGCGGGTGGGTGTCGGTGTCGAGCTCGGAGTACGCCCGGCGCCACCGTGCGTACTCCGCCGAGCGCTCGGACGCCGGCTGGGTCGATAGTCCGGCGTCGATCGCCGCCGAACCGATGGTCAGTTCGATCACGGCGTGGTACGCATCGGCCGCAGCCTGGTCGTCGAAGCCCGCTCGCCGGAACTCGCGCAGCAACGACTCGGTGATCCGCAACTCGTTGGGCATACGCGTCGGCGCCGTCTGCACGAGAGCCGCCACACGCGGCCGACGGAGGTGCACGGCGCGCAGCGAGCGGCAGATGCGGACGACCGACTCCTGCCAGGTCTCATCCGCCTTTTCGCGGGTGTCGACTCCGGAGAGAACGCTGTCGCCCACATGGCGCAGGAGTTCATCCATGCTCACGACGTGGCGATACAGCGCTGCGGGGTCGCAGCCGAGTTCGTCGGCGATCGAGCGCGCCGTCAGCCCCTCGCCGCGTTCCAACAGTTGCTCGGCGGCCGCCACGATCCGTTCACGGCTGAGCGACGCGGGACGCGCCATCAGTCGTAGAGGCCGGCGCGGCCGAGCCGCTCCGTGCAGACCTCGGCGCTCCAGGGCAGCATCGTGCTCCCGAGTCGGGCATCGCGGTACATCCGCTCGAGGGGCAGGCTCTTCTGCATCGACTGACCGCCGCACACCTTGATCGAGAGGCTGGCGACCTCGGCTGCGTGCTCCATGACCGTGACGGCCGCCGCCCACCCGCGCACGAGGTCGTCCTCGCTCGGGTCGAGGACCGCCTCGTCGACGGCGCGGTAGAGCGTCGCCCGCGACTGCTGGTGCTTGAGCACCATCTGGGCGTAGCCGACCTGCTTGATCGGGTGATCGCGTCGCGAGCCGGCGACCTGACCGGGCAGTTCGCCACGGAGATAGAGACGGGTCGTCTCGACGATCCCGCCCGTGAGACCGAGATAGCTCGGGCACAGCGACAGGAACAGCCACGGGAAGCGCAGGGCGGCCTGGTTGTAGGTACCGACCGGCATCCACTCGTTCTCGTACGGGACGAAGACGTCCTTCATCAGCAGCGTCCGCGACACGGTGCCGCGCATGCCGAGCGGGTCCCAGTCGTCGACGATCGACACGCCCTCGCCGTCGCTCGGCACACCGAGGAGACGGATCTCGTCCTCGCCGGGCACCTGACAGGTGACGTTGTAGAAGGTCGCCGCGCCGGACAGCGAGGCAAAGATCTTGCGGCCCGAGACGAGCCAGCCGCCATCGACGGGAACGGCCTTGGTGGCCACACCGGACGTGGCACCGGGGGCCAGGCCCTCGCTGAAGGGCTGGCTGTGGATGTGCCCCTCCTCGATCACGCCGCGGTACATCCGCTCGCGGATCACCTCGTGGCGCTCACGCTGTTCGGGGGTCATGTCGAGCAGGTCGGCCACCTGACCGCACCAGAGCATCGTCGCGTTGTGCATGTTGAACGTCAGACCGGTGGCGCCACACGACCTGCCGACCTCCTCGCTCACACGCACGTAGTCGGCGTACGTGGCACCGAGGCCACCGAAGCGCGCCGGGATCGAGACCCCCAGCAGCCCGTTGGCACGGAAGTCGGCGAAGTTCTCGAACGGGAAGCTCGCCTGCAGGTCGTACTTCACGGCCCGTTCGCGCATCACGGGGGCCATGTCGCGGACGATCTGGACCATCTGCTCGCGGCTCATCGCGGGCGCGCCGGTCGTCGGTGTGGCATCGGTCACGGTCATGGGGAGAATCGAACCAGAATCGTGGGGGG
>JBEBDM010000224.1:0-5163 GCA_041156905.1 Actinomycetota bacterium
TCTTCTGCCAGGCGGCGCTCGCCTCGATGTTGTTGAACGTGAAGAGGTGCACGCCCTCGATGTTCAGCTCGTCGCTCACCTTGGCGAGCGGGGAGAGGAACTCGTTCGGGTTGTACCCACCCGGGCGCAGCAGACGGGCGATGGCCCCGCTGTTCTTCTTCAGGAAGCGGACGCTGCTCCCGATGTCGAGCTTGGTCGAGAGCGAGATCAGCTTGACGCGGTCGATCACGCCGGGGGCGCCGATGTGCAGCGGCAGGGTGAGACCCGCAGCGCGTTCGGTACGGGCCCACTGGATCCACTGCTTGGTGTCGAAGTGCATCTGAGTGCTCACCCATCCGGGGATGCCGGCCTCGGCGAGCAGCGCCTGCTTGGCGTGGAGGGCGTCGCGGACGACGTCGAGCGGAACGAAGTTGTGGCCGTCCGGGTAGCCGGTGATGCCGATGCGCTTCAGGCCGTGGTCCTGGGCGAGGAAGTCGCGAAGGAAGGCGACCACACCGTCGTACTTGCCGGCAGGTTCGGGGGCGTCACCCGCGACGAGGAACACCTCGGTGAGGGCGTTCTCGCGACAGAACGCGGCGAGAGCGGCGACACCGGCCTCGTCGGGGCACAGGCGGGCCGAGAAGTGGGGGACGGCCATGTGGCCGAGCTCGATCACCTTGCGGGTGAGGTCGAGCGTGGTCTGCTGACCCTTGGCGAAGCTGCAGGTGACCGAGACCGAGGCGTCCTTCGGGATGTGAGGGAGCTGGCCGTCGAGGTTCTTCAGCGGGATGACCTCATAGCGGGCATCGGCGATGAGCTGGCGGAGAGTGGGCATGATCGTTCTTTCGGGATGACGTGTGTGCAGAGGGACAGGGATGAGCCGACGGGGCCGTCGATCGCTCAGGCGAACTCGTCGGGGAGCTCGGACTTGCGGCGGGCGACGAACTCCTGCAGCTCGGCGTCGATCGCGTCGTCGAGGGCAGGTGCCTCGTACTCGGCCAGGCGGCGCTTCCAGAGGGCGTTGGCGCGCTGGGCGGCGTCGAGGCCGCCCTCCTCGCTCCACTGCTCGTACGACGAGTTGTCGGACGTGTCGCTGCGGTAGAACGCGGTCTCGAAGTTGGCGAAGGTGTGCGCCGTGCCGAGGAAGTGGTCGCCCGGGTTGTGCTCGCGCAGGGCGTCGAGGGCGAGCGCGTTGTCGCTGATGTCGAGACCCTTGGCGAAGGTGTGGGCCATACCGAGCTGGTCGCAGTCGAGGATGAACTTCTCGTACCCGATGGCGAGGCCGCCCTCGAGCCAGCCGGCTGCGTGGAGCACGAAGTTCACGCCGCCGAGCAGGGTGGGCTGCAGCGTGTTGGCGCTCTCGTACGCGGCCTGAGCGTCGGGGAGCTTGGAGGCTGTGAGCGAACCACCCGAGCGGAACGGCACGCCGAGACGTCGGGCGAGCGCGGCCACCGTGTAGAGCACGAGCGCGGGCTCGGGGGTGCCGAAGGTCGGGGCGCCGGTCTGCATGCTCATGCTGCTGGCGAACGATCCGAACACGACCGGAGCGCCGGGGCGCACGATCTGCGTGAAGGTCATGCCAGCGAGTGCCTCGGCGAGGGTCTGCACCGCGACGCCGGCGCTGGTGGCCGGAGCCATGGCACCAGCGAGGATGAACGGCGTGATGATGCACGCCTGGTTGTTCTCGGCGTAGACCTGCGCGGCGGCGAGCATCGTGCCGTCCCAGACGAGAGGCGACGAGGCGTTGATGAGGCTCGTCATCACCGTGCGGTCCTGCAGGTCGCCGCCGAAGGCGATCCGGGCGAGGTCGACACTGTCCTGGGCGCGCGACCCGGCGGTCACCGAGCCCATGAACGGCTTGTCGCTGTACTTGAGGTGCGAGTACACCATGTCGAGGTGACGCTTACTGACCGGCACGTCGACCGGCTCGCACACCGTGCCACCCGAGTGGTGCAGCCACGGCGACATGTAGGCGAGCTTCACGAAGTTCTGGAAGTCGGCGAGCGTGGCGTACCGACGGCCGTTGTCGAGGTCGTGCACGAACGGCGAGCCGTAGTTGGGGGCGAACACCGTGTTGTTGCCGCCGATGACGACGTTGTTCTCGGGGTTGCGGCCGTGCTGGACGTACTGAGCGGGCGCGTTCTTGGAGACGATCTCACGGCACATGCCGCGGGGGAAGCGGACGCGGGTGCCCTCGACGATGGCACCGGCGCGGGCGAACATCGGCAGCGCCTCGGGATAGTCGCGGATCTCGACGCCGACGACCTCGAGGACCGTGTCCGCGGCTTCCTCGATGGCGACGAGCGACTCCTCCGAGAGGATCTCGAAGGGCTTCATCGTGCGGGTCAGGTACGGCGAACGGGCGACGGCGGTGCTGGCACGCAGTGCGGCGCGGCCAGCCCGGCCACCGGAGCGGCGGCCGCCGCTGGAGGATGCATCGGTCTCGGTCATGACAGGGTTCCTTCCTGTACGGCGTCGGAGGCGTCGGCCCGGGCCCGGCGACGACGACCGCCGCGTTCGGATCCGGACGACGAACTGGTGCGCTCGGGCAGCGTGACGACCTCGGCGAGGTGGGTGCTCGGCGCGGTGGCGTGGGGGAAGGCCATCGCGGCCACGAACTCGGCCTGGAACGACGGCTCGGTGGCGGTCTCGATCTTCACGACACCACGGACGGCGGACTCCATCTCGCGGCGAGCGGCCACACTCAGGAGCGCACGAACGGCCCCGGCACCGGCCGAGTTGCCGACCGAGCGCACCTGCGCAACCGGGCAGTCGGGCACGAGGCCGAGCACCAGCGCGTACACCGGGTCGATGTGGCTGCCGAATGCTCCGGCGAGGCGGATGTCGTGGACGGACTCGAGCCCGGCGTGCTGCAGGAGCAGCTCGATCCCGGCGCGCAGGGCGGCCTTGGCGAGCTGGATGGCACGCACGTCGTTCTGCGTGATCGTGAGGCGGGTACCGCCCCGTTCGAACACGACGTAGGTGAACGTGCGGCCGTCCTCAATGATGCGAGGGGAGCGGGCGGCGAGCGAACCCTGGATGACGCCGTCGGTGTCGATGATCCCGGCGAGGTACATCTCGCCGACGACCTCGATGATGCCCGAGCCGCAGATGCCGGAGATCTCGAGATCGGCGGTCGCATCGGCGAAGCCGGGCTCGTCGCTCCAGAGGTCGCAGCCGATGACCTTGACGCGTGCCTCGAGGGTCTCGCGATCGATGCGCACACGCTCGACGGCGCCAGCGGTGGCGCGCTGGCCGCTGCTCAACTGTGCGCCCTCGAAGGCAGGTCCGGTGGGGCTACTGGCGGCGAACTGACGCTGGGCATCGCCGAGGACGATCTCGGCGTTGGTGCCGACGTCGACGAGCAACTGGTTTGTCGCCGAGCGGTGCGGTCCCTCGGCGAGGATCACGGCCGCCGTGTCGGCGCCGACGTGACCGGCGATGCACGGTGCGAGGTACACGCGAGCCTGCGGGCAGGCAATGTCGAACTGCTCGGCCCGCACCTCGATGGCCTCGGCGGTGGCGAGGGTGAACGGCGCCTGTCCGAGTGGCGTCGGGTCGATGCCGGCGACGATGTGGTGCATGACGGGGTTGCCGACGAGCACGATCTCGAGGATGTCGTCACGGGTGACGAGCGGGCTGCCCTCGGGCAGCTCGATGCTCGCCTCGTCGCACAGTTCGGCGACGAGTTCGTCGAGGGCGCTGCGCACCGCATCGGTGAGCTGACGGTCGCCGCCCTTGTTCATCATCACGTACGAGACGCGACTCATGAGGTCCTCGCCGAACCGGATCTGCGGGTTCATCCGCCCGGCCGACGACATGACCTCACCAGTGGCGAGGTCGACGAGGTGACCGGCGATGGTGGTCGAGCCGATGTCGACGGCGATGCCGTATGCGCGCTCGACGAAGCCGCGCCACGCCATGACGACGATCCCGTCGCGCACGGCGATGGTGGCGCAACGATCGATCCCGGCGAACGCGTCGTGGACGCGCTGAAGGGCCTTCAGGTCGTAGCCGAGGATCTCGCGACCGAAGGTCGTGCGCATCTCGGCACTCACGAGGTCGGTCATGCTCTCGGCGTCGCCGAGCACCGACGGCGGGATGCTGAGGAAGTAGAGCGTCACCGCCGGATCGAGCACGACACCGGTGAGGTCGACCTTCTTGCGCACGACGGGGCGGTGCACCTGGCTCTCCGGCGGGACGTCGACGACGACGTCACCGCAGATGGTGGCGGTGCAACCGAGTCGACGATCGGGCTTCATCCCGCGGCGGGCCTGATAGGCGCCCTCGGTCTCGTTGAACGGGCTCAGCGCCGATTCGTCCTGATCGATGGCCCACTTGGGGTACGAACCGGGGGTCACCGCCACCTGGCAGCGACCACAGATGCCGCGGCCGCCACACACCGAGTCGAGGTCGACACCGAGGTCGCGCGCTGCTTGCAGCACCGTGGTGCCAGCAGCGACGTCGGTCCCGAGGCCCGAGGGTGTGAAGACGATCCGCGGCATCGCTGGAGTCACTCCCCGCGGCGTCCGCGGCGCGAGACGCGGCCCTCACGGGCGCCACCCGGCGCCTCAGGGTCGCGGTTGGCGCGGATCCAAGCCATGCAGTCCTGGTCGTTGCCGGCGAGCACGTCGGCGGCCATGACCATCGTCTTCACCTCGGGGTGGAGCGGGTTCATGATGGCCGAGGTCATGCCGTTGGCGATCGCCATCGACAGGAAAGTCCCGGTGATGTTGTTGCGTGCCGGCAGGCCGAAGCTCACGTTGCTGGCGCCGCAGGTCGTGTTGACCTTCAGCTCGGTCACGAGGCGACGGAGAAGGGCGAACACCTGACGGCCAGCCGTACCCATCGCGCCGATCGGCATGACGAGCGGGTCGACAATCACGTCGGAGGCCGGGATGCCGTGGTCGGCAGCGCGGTTGACGATCTTGCGGGCGACCTCGAAGCGGACGTCGGGGTCGGTACTGATGCCGGTCTCGTCGTTGCTGATGGCCACGACGGCGGCGCCGTACTTCTTCACGAGGGGCAGCACGCGCTCGAGGCTCTCGTCCTCACCGGTGACCGAGTTGACGAGGGCCTTGCCCTGGTACACCGAGAGGCCCGACTCAAGGGCCGCGATGATCGACGAGTCGATGCTGAGCGGCACGTCGGTGATTCCCTGGACGAGCTGCACCGCACGGGCGA
>JBEBDM010000225.1:0-2805 GCA_041156905.1 Actinomycetota bacterium
CGTGGCGTCGGAGCGCGCCGGCTACGTCCTCCACCTCCTACGTGAGATGCGGGGGAGCGCGCACATCGTCGCGGTCGTGGCCAGTGGTCTGTCGCCGCTCGACGCCGTGCTGGCGACGTCCGGCGCCGAGGGTGCGCAGCGTTTCGGTTGGGCACCTCCGTTCGCCGACGTCCCGACCACGGCGAAGGACGCGGCCGAATCGCTCACCGACTCGATCGTCGCCCGGCTGTACGCGTCCAGCCTCGACGAGGCCGAGCTCGCGGAGTTCGTCTCGCTCGTCGAGGGTGCCAAGGCACACCTCGACGCCTGACGCACGCCGTCAGTCGACCGTCCCGTAGGCGGTGGCCTCGCCACGGGCTGACTCGGCTTCCACCCGTCGCACGGCGGTGCGCAGGTCGGCAGCGAACTCGTCGATGCGATGTTCGTGGACGGCGTTGACGGTGCAGTGCAGCGAGGCGGGCGGACCCTGTCGGTCGACGTACCAGCCGCGCTCGGCGAGGACATCGGCGATGGCGAAGGTGTCGATCCCGTCGGTCGCCCCGAAGGCCACGAGAGTCGAGTCGGGCTCGGCGCGCAGGACGAGTCCGGGGATCGTGCGGATCGCGGCGACGAGCTTCTCCGTCGTCTCGCGAGCGGTTCGGGCGAGGTCGAGGTACCCCTCGTCCCCGAGGTACTGCATCACGGCCCACGCCGCCGCCCACGGTCCGCCGCTCTTCGTCCCCAGGACCGCCGGACTGCCGTAGAGACCACCGAGCCAGTTCTCGGTGACAAAGGCCTGGTCGGCCCTCCGGCGCTTGTCGCGGTGCACGATCACCGACGCACCCTTGGCCGTGTACCCGTACTTGTGCAGGTCGACAGAGATGCTGGTGACGCCCTCGTGGCGGAAGTCCCAGACAGGGATCGGATGACCGAGACGTTCGAGATAGGGGAGTGTCACTCCTCCCATGCAGGCGTCGACGTGACAGTTGATCCCGTGGCGGGACGCGAGGGCGGCGATCGACGCGACATCGTCGATCACGCCCTGCGGGTACTGCGGCGCGGAGGCGACGAGCATCACCGTGTTCTCGTCGATGGCGTCGGCCATCGCACCGACATCGGCACGCCAGTCGGGCAGGACGTCGACGCGGCGGCTCTCGACCCCGAAGTAGTGACAGCCCTTCTCGAACGCGGCGTGGGCACTGGTCGGCATCACGACGTTCGGAGACTCGATGTCGCGGGTGCGGCGGCCGAACTCGCGTGCGGCCTTGACCGCCATCAGGAGGCTCTCCGTCCCACCCGTGGTGAGCACGCCGGCAGCACCCTCCGGAGCGTTGACCCATCCGGACACCATCCCGATCACGTCGTCCTGGAGTCGACGCAGGCTCGGGAAGGCTGCGGTGTTCAGGCCGTTCTCGGTGGCGTAGAGCGCGAGTGCCTCGCCGGCGATCTGGTGGACCTCGGGCCCTGCGGAGTAGGCGAGGGAGAAGACACGGCCCTCCCGCCACTGGACGTCGTGGGATGCCATCGAGCGCAACTCGGCGAGCACCTCGTCGGCTGGCCGACCACGGGAGGGGAGGGGCATGGGCGCACCGTACTAGCGTCGGCGGACGATGCCCGTCCCGACCCGCGCCGACTTCCTGCTCGATCCCGACCTCGTGTTCCTCAACCACGGCAGCTTCGGCGCCGTGCCGCGGGTCGTGCAGGAGGAGTGCGAACGTCTCCAGCGCGAGATGGAACGGAACCCGGTGGAGTGGCTCGGCCGTCGGAGCGACGAGTTGATGCGCGAGGCCCGGGCCCGGGTCGCGGCGTTCGTCGGGGCAGAGCGGGACGACCTCGTGTTCTTCCCGAACCCCACGACGGCGATCAACATGGTGGCCCGCAGCCTCGACCTCGCTCCCGGCGACACTATCGTCATGACGAATCTCGAGTACGGGGCGATGGACCGTACCTGGGACCGCCTCGCGGCCGAGTGCGGCGCCGAGGTCGTGCGCGCCGAGGTCTCGCTCCCGGTCGCGGATGCTGCCGACGTCGTCGACCCGGTGTGGGAGTGCGTCGACGACCGGACGAAGGTGCTCTTCCTGAGCCACCTGACGAGCAGCACGGCCCTCGTGCTCCCAGTGGCTGAGCTGTGCCGTCGGGCGCGGGAGCGCGGCATCCTCACGATCGTCGACGGGGCCCACGTCCCCGGGCACGTTCCGCTCGACCTGGCGACCCTCGGCGCCGACGTCTACACGGGAGCGCTGCACAAGTGGATCTGCGCCCCGAAGGGTTGCTCGTTCCTCTGGGCGAGGCGGGAACTGCAGCCGACCCTGCTCCCACTCGTCACCAGTTGGGGATGGCTCAGCGATCATCCGGGAGACTCGACCTTCGTCGATCACCACGAATGGCAGGGCACCCGGGACCTGACGCCGTTCCTCGGAGTGAACGCGGCGCTCGACTGGGTGGCAGCGCACGACTGGAGGTCCGTGCAGGACACCGCTCACGCCGACGCCGTCGCCGCCCGCGCCGCGGTCGACGCGATCACTGGTCTCGCACCGATCTGCCCGCCCACGACCGACTGGCTGGGCCAGATGAGCGTCGCCCGGCTCCCCGGGAGCGTGGACGAGGCCGGACTCAAGGCCGCACTCTTCGACGAGTTCCGGATCGAGGTGCCGCTGCACCGCTGGAACGGCCAGCCCCTGATCCGGATGAGCTTCCACGCCCACACAGGGCGGGAGGCCGTCGACGCTCTCGTCGCCGTCCTGCCCGACCTGCTCGGCCGGTTCGCATGAGCCTCCTCCTCGCCGTCATCTCGGCCCTGCTCCTCGGTGGTTCCGACTTCTTCGC
>JBEBDM010000226.1:0-3725 GCA_041156905.1 Actinomycetota bacterium
CGAGCGGTAGGCCTCGGCTTCGGGTGTGTACATCGGGCGCATGGAGCGGATGTTACCCGCGGGTAGCGCGACGAGGCGAAGGCGTGCCTCAGCGATGCATGCCGCGTCGGGCCAGTGCCGCCGCGCCGACGAGCGGGGCCATCTGGCCGAGCCCCGCCGGCACGAGGCGGTACCCGTGCAGGAACCCGAGTCGGGCGCGCTGCTCGAGCTCGGCCCGGGCCGCATCGAAGAACGGCTCACCGAAGCCGAGAGCCACGGAACCACCGACCACGGCGACGCGCACGTCGCACATCGCTCCGACCGAGGCGAGGGCCCGACCGAGGAGCAGGCCACTGCGGGCGACGATCGCCTGGGGCGCTCGCTGGGGAGGACGTCCGGTCTCCTCCTCGATCGCCCGACCGCTGCAGTACGACTCGAGACATCCCCGGCCACCGCAGTAGCAGGGACGGCCCTCGGGCTCGACGACCACGTGTCCGAGATGCCCCGCGTTGCCGAGACGCCCGTCGAGCAGTCGGCCCCCGAGAACGATCCCACCACCGACACCGTGGCCCACGATCACCGACACGAACGACCGCTCACCAGTGGCGGCGCCGCACCATCCTTCGCCGAGGGCGACCGCCTTGGCGTTGTTGTCGACGGTGACAGGGAGCTGCGTCAGGGTCTCCATCTCAGAGCCGATGGCGAACTCGCGCCACGAAGGAATGTGCAGCGGTGAGACCGTCCGCTCGGTGGCGTTCATCGGACCACCGACGCCGACGCCCACGGCCACCGGTCTCGACGGCGCGGCAGCCATGACGCGCAGGACGAGCCGCGACAGCGCGGGCCAGACCTCGCGCCCCGGTGTCGGCACGCGGTCGCGTACGAGCACTTCGCCGTGCTCGGAGACCACGGCGGCCGCGAGCCGTGAGGCTCCGACGTCGACGCCGAGGTAGCACGAATCCATGAGTGCGACGGTAGCGGGCTGGTCCCCCGACCCGCCGGAACCGGTCTACCCTGCTCCCGTGCACGGCGCCGACCAGTTCCCCGCTCCCACTGTCCCGACTCCGACGGGCGATGCGGTCGACGCCACGTTCTCGCAGCTCTTCTCGGCCATCACGGAGAACATCGCCACGGTCGTGTACGGCAAGCGCCAGACCATCGACATGGCCGTCGTCTGTCTGCTCGCCGAGGGCCACCTCCTCATCGAGGACGTCCCCGGCGTGGGCAAGACCAGCCTCGCCAAGGCCCTCGCCGCCTCCATCCAGTGCTCGTGGAAGCGCGTCCAGTTCACCCCCGATCTCCTCCCCGGTGACCTCGTGGGCGTGTCGGTCTTCCAGCGCGCCACCGAGAAGTTCGTGTTCACGCCCGGTCCGCTGTTCGCGAACATCGTCCTCGCCGACGAGATCAACCGCGCATCGCCCAAGACCCAGAGTGCACTGCTCGAGGCGATGGAGGAGCGACAGGTCAGTGCCGACGGAACGAGCCACCAGCTGCCCGCACCGTTCATGGTCGTCGCCACCCAGAACCCCGTCGAGCAGGAGGGCACCTACCGCCTGCCCGAGAGCCAGCTCGACCGTTTCCTGATGCGCCTCTCGCTCGGCTACCCCGGACGCGCTGCCGAGCTCGAGATCCTCGAGCAGCACTCGACGGGTTCCGCACTCGACCGTCTCCGTCCGGTCGTCACGACCGACGAGGTCGTCCGCATGATCCGCGCCGTGCGCACGGTCTTCCTCGCACCGGCCCTGCGCGCCTATCTCGTCGATCTCGCCGACGCGAGTCGTCGGCATCCCGCGTTGTCGCTCGGGCTCTCACCGCGCGCCACGGTCCAGCTGGCGCGGGCGGTCCGGGCTCTCGCCGCCTCCCAGGGTCGCGACTTCGCCACCCCCGACGACGTCAAGGCCGTCGGCACCGCCGTACTCGGGCACCGCGTCATGCTCCGACCCGACGCCGCTGGTCGGGGTGTCACCGGAGTCGACGTGATCGACGAGCTCCTGCGGAGCGTGCCGGTCCCGGCAGGACGCTGATGCTGACCCGGCAGGGATGGGCGGCGCTCGCCTCGGGGGCGTCGCTCCTCGTCGCCGGACGGCTCTTCGGCCTCATCGAGCTCTACGTCCTCGGCGCAGGCACGGCTGCCCTCGTCGTCGTGTCCCTGACGCTCGTGCTCGCCCGCCGACGGTCGCTGCACCACGTCGAGACACGCCGTTCGGCATCGCCGCCCGTCGTCGCCGTCGGCGAGATCGGCCAGGTCTCCCTCGTGGTGTCACGACCTGGTGGTGGGCGCGGGCGACTCCCCCGGATCGACCTGTGGGAGGACGTCGACGAGGGTGAAGGGGTTGCCGCAGGCATCGCCCATCTCGCTCCCGGCGACGACGTCCGCACCTCGTATGTGCTTCCCACCACGCGCCGGGGACGCCGGGTGCTCGGCCCGGCCACCCTCACCGTCACCGACCCCCTCGGACTCGCGTCGACCACGCGCACGGTACCCGGGACGCTCGAGGTCCTCGTCATCCCCCGACGGGTGCCCCTCGTGTTCCCTCGTCTCGCGAGTGCGGGACGCATCGGACAGGTGCTGCGCGAACGGGCGTGGGGAGCGACGGGCGGCGAGTTCCACTCGCAGCGTGAGTACGTCCCCGGCGACGACCTGCGCCGCATCAACTGGAAGGCCTCGGCACGCACGGGCGATCTCATGGTCCGCGAGACCACGCCCGACGGCGCCCGTCGGTGCACGATCGTGCTCGACGGCACGATGCAGGTGACCGACCCCGAGGCGTTCGAGCGTGCCGTGTCGGTCGCGGCGTCCGTGTTGTCGGCTGCGGCAGCCGAGGGAATCGAATGTCGCTTCGTCGCTCGCGACGCCGACTTCCGCGGACCGACCACCGAGCGCGACACCCTCGTGTGGCTCGCCACCGCCTCGGGCGACAGGCGCCCGGTCGAACCAGCCGCCACCGGACGACTGACGAGCGACGGACTCGGACTGGTGGTCGTGGTCGCCGCCTCACCTGCAGCCGAGACGGTCTCGGCCACGGCCCGCTCCGTCGGGCACGACGACGTGCTGCTGGTGGTCGCCACCTCGAGTGATGAGGCAGCCGCGAGGGCGGCCGCTCCCGGTCGCTCGATCGTGGTGCGCGCCACCGACCTCGAGTCGATGGCCCTCGCGTGGAACCAACTCGTCGACGGGGAACGCTGAACGATGGGCGCACGTCTCCGACCGGCCACCAGCGCAGCCATCGCCGCCACCTCCCTGATGACGGCCTGGGTGGCCTGCCGCATGTTCGCCGACGACTCGTCCGTGGGCCGCCTCGCCGCCGCGGTGCTCGTCATCCACGCCACCTCGTTCCTGCTGCGCACGACCCGAGTACGTCCGTGGCTCGCGACCGCAGCCCTCCTCCCGGTCGGGCTGGTGTTGCTCACCTTCCTCCATTACCGCGCCACCGCATGGGGTCCGCTGCCCACGGGCTCCACTCTCGGCGAACTCGTCTCCGACCTCCGCATCGTCGGCGAGCAGTTCGCCACCGCCGTGGCACCGGTGCCGGCGGAGGGTTCGTTCGCCGCGGCGATCACGCTGGTCGTCGTCGCCGTCGCCATCATCGGCGACACGTTCGCGACACGCATGGGCGGTGCGCTCCACGCCATCGTCCCGGGCGGCGCGCTCGTCGTGCTCACCGGAGCAGTCGGCACCGAGAGGGCCGCTGTCGGCGGCACCGCCGTGTGGCTCGCTGTGGCCGCCGCCACCGTCGCTGTCGCCC
>JBEBDM010000227.1:0-4252 GCA_041156905.1 Actinomycetota bacterium
GCACGTCGGAGCGGGCGCCCTCGTACGCATCGGTGGCCTCGGCCGCCAGCCGGTAGGCGGAGCGGTTGATCGGCGCGTACGACGTGCGCAGGAAGGTGTCCATCGCCTCGATGACGGCGAGGGGCTTCTGCGAGGTGTTGGCCGAGTCGAGGTACACCAGCGGCTTGTCGTCGATGCGGCGCGACAGCACCGGGAACTGGGTGCGCAGAGCGCGGACGTCGATGGCTCCGGTGCTCACCGGAAGGCCTCGTAGCCGTCGCGTTCGAGCTGGGCGGCGAGCTCCATGCCGCCGCTGGCGACGATCCGACCGTCGACCATGATGTGCACGTGGTCGGGCTGGAGCTCGTCGAGCAGGCGCTGGTAGTGGGTGATGAGGACGACGCCCATCTGCGGGCGGTCGGTGCGGATCTCGCGGATGCCCTTGGCGACGATGCGCAGTGCGTCGATGTCGAGTCCGGAGTCGGTCTCGTCGAGGATCGCGATCTCCGGCTCGAGGATGGCCATCTGCATGACCTCGTTGCGCTTCTTCTCGCCACCGCTGAAGCCCTCGTTGAGATAGCGGTCGACGAACGAGCCGTCCATGCCGAGGCGCTTCATCCACTCCATCGTGGAGAGACGCAGTTCGAGCACCGAGAGGTCGATGCCCTTGCGGGCCGAGAGGGCCTGGCGGAGGAACTGGATCACCGAGACACCGGGGATCTCCTGCGGGTACTGGAAGGCGAGGAACATGCCGGCCTTGGCCCGCACGTCGGTGGGCCAGTCGGTGATGTCGTCGCCCTGGAACACGATGCGACCAGCGGTGACCTCGTACTCGGGGCTGGCGAGCAGGGTGGAGGCCAGCGTGCTCTTGCCGGAGCCGTTGGGGCCCATGATCGCGTGCACCTCACCCGTGTTGACGGTGAGGGACAGGCCGCGGAGGATGTCGTTGGCATCGCCCTCGTCGGTCACGGGGCGGGCATGGAGATCGTCGATCCGGAACAGCTCGGTCACGGGTCGCAGTCTATTTCCACTATCGCCATAGTGGAAACCCCGGCTCGGGTCGCGGTCAGGATGCGGCGGGTCGACGACGCAGGGCGGCCCAGAGGGCGGGGTACGACCGCCATTCGAGGGTCGTGTCGACGTATCCGGCCTGCTGAAGGGCACTGTGGAGGGCGGGGAGGTTCCGGAACGGGACCCCGGCGTCGACGTGGTGGGCGAGGTGCCACCCGATCCGGTACGGCACCAAGAGGAAGCGGGCGAGGGGGTTCTGACGCACCGAGTGGGTGCTCTCGCGCCGGTCGGGGCTGCGGTGCATCCCCCCGTGCTCGGCGATCGCCCGGAGTCGGTTGATCACCCGCCAGACGGTCAGGTACGGCACGACCCACAGCAGCGGGTAGGTCCACCAGTGCCCGGAGGCGATGGCGGCGGCACACAGCACGGCCTGGACGAGGACGATCTTCCAGAAGGTCCGGCGCGACCTCGGGTCGGTGCTCCGGGCGTTGCTGGCGAGTCGGGCCATCAGGCGGAGTCCGGTGCGGCCGGTGGCGTCGCGGACGAGCTTGCGACGGAAGCTGTCGGCGGGGATCGGGTACCCGATGTAGAGCGGGATGTCGGGCTCGTCGGGCCCGAACTCGTCGCGGTGGTGGGCCATGTGCACGCGCCGGTACACGTCGGTGCTGGTGAAGGTCGGGAAGCCGAGCAGCCAGCGGCCCACGATGTCGTTGGTGCGCTTGTCGGCGAACAGCAGTCGGTGCGCGGCCTCGTGCATCAGCGAGGCGAACTGGGCGTGGGTCCTTCCCATCAGCACGATCGCCGGGAGCCATGCCCACGGGCCCCACTCGACGGCGGCCCACACGACGAGCGCCGCCTGCGCGTAGGTCGAGACGAGCGAGGCGGCGTTGCGCCACGACGGGATCCGGCGCAGGCGTTCGCGGAACTCGGGTGTCGGCCGACCGTCGGCGCGGACGAGATCGGTCGGGCGGCACTCGGGGAGAGCGGCCGGGACCATTCCCCCGAGTCCGGGTGGGTCGAGCAGGGTCATCGTCGGTCGGTCTACCAGCCGCGGTCGACCCACTCCTGGAGGTGGGGTCGCTCGGTTCCGATGGTGGTGTCGAGCCCGTGTCCGGGGAGGACGAGGGTCTCGGCAGGAAGCGTGAACAGCAGCGTGTCGATCGAGTGGATGATCGTCGCGAAGTCGCCGCCCTCGAACTTGGTGGCTCCGGGTCCGCCGGGGAACAACGTGTCGCCGCTGAACAGGAGCGGCTTGCCGTCGACGAGGAGCGAGACCGAACCGGGCGTGTGGCCGGGGTTGTGGATCGCGTGGAGTCGGAGACGACCGACCTCGATGACCTCGGTGTCGTCGATGAACAGGTCGTACCCGACGTCGGCCAGGCGCGGTGCGTCGGCACGGGCGACTGCGACCTCGAGGCCGGCGTCGCGCAGGGCGGGAACGGCCTGGATGTGGTCCCAGTGTCCGTGGGTCTCGATCACCGATCGCACACCGAGTGCCGTGCACATCTCCAGCAGGCGTTCGTGCTCGTTGGCGGCATCGATGAGGACGGCATCGCCCGTCGCCCGGCAGCGCACCACGAACACGTTGTTGTCGTACGGGCCGACGACGACCTTGTGGACCTCGACGTCGGCGTCGGACCAGTGGAGGACCGGGGCGCTCATGGGGTCACCTTACGCCCCTCCACCCCCGCCGGGCCTCTCGGGTACCGTGACCTCATGCGCATCTCCCGCGTGACCTGTTTCCGGCAGTGGCAGCCCTTCGCCGACGGCCCCTACGTGCTGTCGGGCGGCCGGGTCGACCACGGGTTCGACAGCCTGATCGTGCGGATCGCCACCGACACCGGCGTCGAGGGCTGGGGCGAGATGGCGCCGCTCGGGACCCTCTACGACCCGGCCTTCGCCGCTGGTGCGTTCGCGGCGGCACCACTGCTCGCCGAGGCGCTCGTCGGGAGCGCACCGTCGGCGGCGGCGCGGGTGCTCGATGGTGCCCTCAAGGGTCATCCGTACGCGAAGTCGGCATTCGACATGGCGGCGTGGGACGTGCTCGGTCGGGCTGCGGGTCTGCCTCTCCACGCGCTCCTCGGTGGCGCAGACGGTGAGGGCACCACGCTCTACCGCTCTGTCGGGCGCGATACGCCCGATTCGATGGCGGCACGGGCGCTCGAGTACCGGTCTCGCGGCTACCGACGTCTGCAGGTGAAGGTCGGTGGCGACCCGGTTGCTGACGCCAGCGGTCTGCGCGCCGTGGCCGAGGCGGTGCCTGATGCCGAGTTGTACTGCGACGCGAACGGTGGATGGTCGATCGCCGACGCCCGGCGGTTCCTCGCCGACACGGCCTCGGTGGGTTACGTGCTCGAGCAGCCGTGTGCGACGGCGCGTGAGTCGATCCTCCTGCGTCCACACGCGGCCCGACCGATGGTGCTCGACGAGTCGATCACCTCGCTCGACGACGTGATCGACGCCGCAGGAGCCGGGATCGACGGGATCACGATCAAGATCGCTCGCGTGGGCGGCGTGACGGCCGCTCGGTTGATGCGCGACGCCGCCGTCGCGCTCGGGATGATGGTGACGGTCGAGGACACCGGTGGTGCCGACATCGACACGGCCGCGATGGCCCACCTGTCGGTCTCGACCCCGGCCGCGCGCCGGGCCCACACCGTCGACTTCCATCACTGGGTCACCGTGTCGAACGGAACAGGGATCCCGTCGACGGAGGGCGGTCTCCTGCGTCCGCCCACCGGTACCGGACTGGGCATCACCGTCGACCTCCCTGCGCTCGGAGTCCCGGTGTGCGAGGTGGGGGCATGAGCGATCCGACCCTGTGGGACGCGACCGAACAGGCCGCGGCGATCCGCGAGCGGCGACTGGGCAGCGAGGAACTGCTCGACCTTCAACTCGCCCGCCTCGCACAGGTCGACCGCGCGCCGTGGAAGGTGAACGCCGTCTGCACCACCGACCTCGAGCGGGCTCGGGCGCGTTGCCGTGAGGCTGATGCGGCCGTGGCGCGAGGTGAGTCGTGGGGGCCGTTGCACGGTCTGCCGATCACCATCAAGGACGCGATCGCGACCGAGGGGATCGTCTCGACCGGTGGTGCGGTCGTGATGCGCGATCACGTGCCCGCTGCCGATGCCCCGACGGTGGCCGCGCTGCGTCGCGCCGGGGCCGTGGTGTGGGGCAAGACCAACCTTCCCGAGTGGTCGGGTGAGTGGCAGAGCTTCAACGACCTGTTCGGCACCACCAACAACCCGTGGGACCCCGCGCG
>JBEBDM010000228.1:0-3099 GCA_041156905.1 Actinomycetota bacterium
CGCCATCTCGAGCGCGGCGCGCCCACTCTTGGAGGAGAGCTCGGCCGTCGAACCACCGATCCAGCGCTCCATGATGCCGGTGCGCTCGGTGATCCACTCGTCGTTGGTGTCGAGGGTCTGCTCGAGGTCGTGGTTGGTGACCCGCTTGCTGCCCTGGGACACGCCCCAGCCGGTGATGACGGCACCGCGGATGCCGTGGGGAATGGCGGGCATCTAGACCGTCCTCAGCCAGGCGATCGGTTGGCGGAGCGTGACCCGCTCACCATCGACCGCGATGTACGACTGCAGCACGCCCTCGAAAGCCGAGCGGACCTCGGCATCGCCGACGGTGCCGAGCACCTGGCCGACGCTGATGTGGGCTCCGTCGGCGAGCGTGCCGACCGGGGCGAAGACGCCGGCGGCCGGGCTCACCACGAGGCGCTCCTGGGCGAAGAGGTGCTCACCTTCGAGCGGACCGGCCGCGCGGGGCGTACCGGCGTTGACCCATTCGATGAGCTTGTCGAGTTCCTCGGGCGTGGCCACCGAGATCGTGCGAGCGGTCTCGACGGTGCGCTTGGCCATGCCGGTGAGCACACCTCCCGGGCCGAGCTCGGCGAAGTCGACCACACCGAGTTCGGCGAGGGTGAGCAGGCAGTGCTTCCACCGCACGGGGCTGCTGAGCTGGGCCGAGAGCAGGCTGGCCCACTCGTCGCCGACGCTGTGGGCGAGGGCATCGACGTTGCTGACGACCGGGACCTCGGTGTCGCGGGGCGAGGCGGCCGCGATGGCGGCGCGGAGGCGGTCGCGGGCGGGGGTCATGTAGGGCGTGTGGAAGGCACCGGACACCTGCAACGGCATGACCTTCTTGGCGCCGAGTTCCTTGGCAACGGCACCGGCGGCCGCGACACCGTCGGGCGAACCGGCGATGACGACCTGGCCGGGAGCGTTGAAATTGGCGACCCAGACATCGGCGTCGGCCCGGCGGCAGGCGACCTCGACCTGGTCGTCGTCGAGGCCGAGCACGGCGGCCATCGTGCCGAGGTTGGCCGAACCGGCCTCGTGCATCGCGTCGGCGCGCTCGCACACGAGACGGACGCCGTCGTCGAAGCCGAGGGCGCCGCTGGCGGTGAGGGCCGTGTACTCGCCGAGGCTGTGACCGGCGAGGAAGGAGGGCTCGATACCGAGGCGCTCGACGGCGTCGAGGACCATCAGGCTGGAGACGAAGGTGGTGAGCTGGGCGTTACGGGTGTCGCGCAGTTCCTCGGCGTCAGCATCGAGGAGGAGGCGGGCGACATCGCGACCGGCGACCTCGGAGGCCTCGCCGACGAGCTCCCAACTGGGATGGTCGACCCACGGGCGACCCATTCCCGGCCGCTGTGAGCCCTGACCGGGGAAGGTGAACGCAAGCATGATGCAGCGAGGGTAGTCGGTGGGCACCGGACTCCTCGGCTACCCGTGGGTAACGGGCGTGACGTGCGTCGCCCGTGTGCGGGTAACCTCGGGACTCCACTTGCCCGAGTGGCGGAATGGCAGACGCGGGGGACTCAAAATCCCTTGTTCGCAAGGACGTGTGGGTTCGAGTCCCACCTCGGGCACCCCACCCCACCGATCTCGGCGCAGATCGTCCCGGATTCCGGAACTATGTGTACCGAGATCTGGTGAGAGGCGGGTTCAGGGGCGGAGGCTGCGCATCACGGAGTCGGCCATGTGGTCGATGTGGTGCACCTCGTCGAGTGGGCCGTCGAGCGGGTCGAACATCGCCGACAGGTCGCGGAAGTGGAGCGGAGCTGCACCGGCCTGGGCGAGGAACCAGAGCTCGCGCATCGAGGTGGATCGGATCGTGCCCGCCTCGACGAGGCGACCGAGGAGTGCGGCGACGTCGATCAGGCGGGCGTCGAGGCCGACCCTCGAGGCAAGTTCGGTGCGATCAGCCTCCCGCAGGCCGCCTTGGTGGAGGAGTTCGCCGAGGCTCGGGTGGTGCGAGGCGGCGACCATGAAGGCGCGGACCACTGCCCGGAGTCGATCGAGATCGTCAGTGGGGGCAACGGCCGCGACCTCATTGTCGAACTCGGTGACGAAGCGCGAGACCCCGTGGTGGACTGCCGCCCGGAACAACTCGGCCTTGGTGCCGAAGCGTTGGGTGATCGTCTCGTGGCTGAGGCCGAGTTCGGCGTTGAGCGCCCGGACCGAGGTGCCGTCGAAGCCGAGGGCCGCGAAGGCGGCGAGGGCTGCATCGAGGATGGCCTCGTCGGTCTGGAGGGGTGGACGTCCTCGGGTCGGCACGGTCACTACCTTGGCACATGCCAAGGTCATCGGCTAACTTGGCGCTTGCCAAGGAACCGTGGAGGAGTCGTCGTGGATCGTCGGGTATGGAGTGCAGTCGTTGTCGGTGTCGTCCTGCTCGCAGGGTGTGGGGGAGCGTCGACGGCCGGAACCGCGACCACCGAGTCGACGGTCGCCGAGACGGTCGCAAGCGAGCCCGGAACGACCGACTCCGTGTCGCTCACTACCGAGGTGCCGGCGCCCGATACCACGGACGTCTCGAACGGCATCGTCAACGTCTGGGTCGCTGAACCGGTCGACCTGACGCGACTGCCGATCGGCACGGAGTACGTCTCCACCGAAGGACCCTCCGTCGGCGGCCTGTTCGCATGCTCCGCAGGGAATCCGGCTGGTGGCGGAGCGTTCGTGGCCGGCCCGTGGATGGACGAGGCGGCCGGTACCTGGGACGCGACTGCGAAGATCTCGGTGGAGGGAAGCGTCGAGTGGGAGATGGCGCGCTACTCCGAAGTGGTCGACGGAGGCGTGCGCTCGATCGCGAGTAGCGGCCTCCCCGTGGGTCACGTGACCGGCACGTTCCCGATCGCGGCGACCGACCCGGCGTTCGCCTACGACCGCAACCCGAACACGATCAGTCAGAACGACGTCGTCTACGACCTCCCCGTGGTCCCGGAGATCGCCGACGAGCCGAGCTGTCTCCCTCCGGCATCCATCGCGATCATGCGGAACGGGGTCGTGGTGTTCGCTCCTCTCGACGAACTCAATCGCGATGCCGTGGCGTGGGAGACCCAGGACGTGTGTGACGGGCACCCGCAGCAGGTCGGGATCTACCACTACCAC
>JBEBDM010000229.1:0-3162 GCA_041156905.1 Actinomycetota bacterium
CCTCGGCCTCGAGCCGGCGGGCAACCCTCAGACTCATGAACAGGCCGTTGCCGAAGGTGAGGATCGTCATGTCGTCGGAGCCGTCACCGCGCCGCCCGCGGACGTGGTCGGGAGCGGCATAGGCCCGGGCCTCGCCGATCGGCACCTGAGCGTCCGTCGCGGGAGTGGCTGCCCACCCGCCGTCACCCTTCTCGTGGAGGTCGACGGTGTGATAGCGGGCGATCGGCTCGACGAGGACACCCACCGTGCCGTCCTCTCCTGCCGCCGCAGCGAGAGTGCGGACCATGCCCGCCGCATCGTCAGGACGCGCCGGGACGCCGACGACGACACCCGGGATGTCGCGCAGCACCGTGAGCGAGTCGTCGTTGTGGAAGTGACCGCCGAAGCCTTCCTGGTACCCGAGGCCGGCGATGCGGACGAGCATCCCGTTGCGGTACTGCCCGTTGCTGAAGAACGACAGGGTCGCGGCCTCGCCGCGCAGTTGGTCCTCGGCGTTGTGGAGATACGCGAGGTACTGGATCTCCGCGATCGGGAGTAGTCCGCTGATCGCCGAACCAGCGGCGAGTCCGAGGATCGAGGTCTCGTCGAGCAGCGTGTCGAACACCCTCGCCGCGCCCACACGGGCGAGGAGTCCCTTGGTCACCCCGTAGACGCCACCCTTGGCAGCCACGTCCTCGCCGAACAGAACCGCCTGCGGTCGTGCGTCGAGCACCTCACCGAGAGCGGCGTTGACAGCCTGGGCGAGGGTGAGCGACGAGCCGGTCGGTGTCGACGGGATCGCTGCGGCCACCGAGGCGACATGTGCCGGCCGACGCGGAGCGAGCGGCCGCACGACCTCCTCGGCCGAGGTGAGCTGCGGCCGTTCCGAGGCAGCGAGACCACTGGCGTAGACCCGTTCCCGGATCGCGTCGTGCCGCGCCAACAGCTCGGCCGGCGTCCGGCGACCGGACGCCACGAGCGCCGCCGCCGTGCCGAGGATCGGGTCGAGTTCGGAGTCGGCACGCATCTCGGCCTGGGTCCGATAGGCGGTCTCGACATCGGTGCCTGCGTGGCCACCGAAGCGAACCGTCCGCAGGTGGAGGAACGCCGGCCGGCGGGTGCGGCGCACCCATTCGCCGAGTTCGTCGACGACTCCGAGGACGGCGACCGGATCATGACCGTCGGCCTGCTCGTAGCGCAGGTGCGGCCGCGAGCCGTATGCGCTCTCGATCCATCCGCCGGGCGTCCGAACGCTGATCCCGAGCCCGTTGTCCTCGCAGACGAACAGGAGCGGCAGCGGCAACCGCTGATGTGCGCAGTGGAGCGCCGTGTTGATCGCTCCCGTCGACGTCGAGTGGTTGGCCGAGGCGTCGCCGAACGAGCACACCGCCAGTGCGTCGGGTTCCCACGGGCTCGGCACGCCGAGGCGCTCCGCCCGACCGATCGCGAAGGCCACGCCCATCGCCCGCGGCAGGTGGGAGGCGATGGTGGACGTCTGCGGGATGATCGCCAGGTCGTGGCGGCCGATCACCTTGTGGCGCCCACCGGCGATCGGTTCGTCGGAGGCCGCACAGACACCGGCCATGATGTCGTCGACACCACCGAGTCCGGCACGAGCGAGGAAGAACGCCCCGCTGCGGTAGTGCAACAGGGCAGGGTCGCGCGGGTGCAGCGCCATCGCGACTGCGCCGTTGCTCTCATGGCCCGACGACCCGATCGTGTAGAAGCCCTTACCCCGACCACGCAACCACCGGGCGACGAGGTCGCACTGACGACTCGCGACCTGCGTGTCGAAGAGAGCGTCCAATCTGTCGAGCAGAGTGGCATCGATCGACCTCGGCGCAGGGGCCAGCGACTCGAGAGCCGACACGAGTTGTTGCTCGAGCGCGGGACGATCCGGTGCGATCACCCTCGAATCTTGGCAGAGCCGATCGCTCAGACGTCGATGCGGTAGCGCACGACCGTGGGGTCGCCGCTGCGTTGGACCACGGCGCGGTACCGGTTGACGAGAGCACGCATCCCGCTGTTCTCGCGCAGGACGTCGGCGACGATCCGCCGCACACCCCGACGCCGGGCGAGGGCCAGCAACGAGTCCATCAGACGGGTCCCCACACCGCAGCCCTGGTAGGCGTCGATGACCGAGATCGAGAGTTCGGGTGGACCATCGGCACCCGACATCCAGCGGGCCACGCCGATCGGCTTGCCCTCGGGGTGATCGGACAGGACGACGGCGGCGTCGAACGCGATCACCGCGGCGTTCGCATACCCGTCGACCTCGCGGAGGGCCGCCCTGACCGAGTCGGGGAGTTCACGCACCGCCGTGAAGAAGCGCAGGTGGCGCGACTCGGCGGAGAGCTCCTGGAACCCTTCGTCGAAGTACCGGTCGAAATCGTCCGGTACGGCTTCGCGGGTGACGATGGCGGGCACGTGATCGATGACCCCATGATGGCCCTCTCCTCCGTCGCCGCCCGCGTGACGTCCAACGTCACATCCGTCTCGCCCGGCAGGAGGACCCGGGGGTGCTCCCGTCCCTGCTCAGAGCCGGAACGTCTCGGTGTTCCCGTCGACGGCGATGGCCTGCCCCGACACCATCGCCGCGGCCGGCGAGGCGAGGAAGAGACACATCTGGGCGATCTCCTCCGGCTCGACGAACCGCTTCAGCGACTGCCCGCCGACGTACTCGGCTGCCACCTGCTCGGCCGGGATGCCACGGAGCTCGGCCTCGGCCGCCATCACGCGCTCCATGCGGGACCCGTTGACCGAGCCAGGACAGATCGCGTTGCACCGCACCCCGTGCGGCCCGAGCTCGATGGCCAGCGACTTGGTGAGTCCGATGACGGCCCACTTCGCCGCCGCGTACGGGGTCCGCATGCCGTATCCGAACTGGCCGGCGGTGGACGAGATGTTGATGATCGAGCCCGACCCCTGCGCCTTCATGTGCGACGCGACGGCCGACGCACACAGGAAGTGCGAGTCGAGGCTCACGGCGAGACAGTGGCGCCATTCGTCGACAGCGACGTCCTCGACGAAGGCGGTCGGACCCTTCGTCCCGGCATTGTTCACCAGCACGTCGACACCGCCGAGTGCGGCGATCGACGCCTCGAGCCACGCTCCCAGCGCCGAGGCGTCGGCGAGGTCGACCCTCGTGGCGACGACTCCCGGGAGTGCGGCTCTCACACCGGT
>JBEBDM010000230.1:0-8333 GCA_041156905.1 Actinomycetota bacterium
GGCGAGGTCGATCCCGAGGTGCGAGCCACCGTCGAGGGCCTCACGACGCATCAGGCGCACGTAGTCGGGGTTGTCGGCGAAGAAGTCGAAACCCGCCCCGATGACCAGCTCCATCTTGCGCCAGCCGGTCTCCTTCGCCGAGACGGCCGCCTCGAGACGCTCGAACCAGTCGCTGAGCATCAGCTCGAAGACCTCGCCGTAGAGGGCGTCCTTCGACGGGAAGTGGTGGAGCAGGCTCGGACGACGGATGCCCACACCGGCCGCGATGTCGTTGAGCGAGGTCCCGTCGTATCCCGCCTCGGCGAAGCACCGACGGGCCTCGGCGAGGATGAGGTCGCGCGTCGACAGGTTCTCCGCGGCGATCTCGACCATGGGGCCAGCCTATGGCTGTGTCGTACCCGTGTCGGCCACCGGTCAGGTGGCAGGCTGGAAGCGTGCCCGTCGACGACACCCCTCACATCAACACGACGAGGCACATCGACGCCTCCCGGGTGCTGACCCCGAGTGGCTGGCTCGGGCCGGCGCGGGTGGCGCTCGGCAGCGACGGGACCATCGCCGCGATCGAGTCACTCCCTGATGCGACGTCAGCACCCGACATCTGGCTCGTCCCCGGCTTCGTCGACCTGCAGGTGAACGGGATCGACGACGTCGACGTGGCGACGGCCGACGGGGACGACTGGGACCGACTCGACTCGCTGTTGTCGGCCCAGGGCGTGACCACGTGGTGCCCGACCCTCGTCACGATGCCGCTCGCCACGTACGACGCTCCCCTCGCGCGTATCGCTGCGGCGATCGGCCGACCCGAGGCGGTCCGCCCGTCGATCGCCGGGGTCCACCTCGAGGGCCCGTTCCTCGGCGCAGCGCCGGGGGCCCATCCGCTGCGTCATCTGGTGGCCGCCGATCCGGTGTGGATCGATGCCCTGCCGCCTCACGTCGTCCTGATGACCGTCGCTCCCGAGCAAGACGGTGTCCTCGACGCCGTCCGCCTTCTCACTGCCCGAGGAGTGCGGGTCGCTGTCGGCCACACCCGTTGCACCGAGGCCGAGTTCGACGACGCCATCGGGCGTGGGGCGACCCTCGTGACCCACCTCTTCAACGGGATGAGCGGCGTGCACCACCGCGAGCCGGGTGTGGCGACCTTCGCCCTCACGTCGGGCGCCTTCTGCTCGCTGATCGCCGATGGCGTGCATGTCGATCCGCGGGTCCTGCGACTCGCCTTCAGCGCACTCGGCCAGGAGCGTGCAGTGCTCGTCACCGACGCTGTGGCCTGGCGGGCGGGCACCGTCTCGGGCATCGGCATCGAGCTCCGGGACGGCGCTCCTCGACTTCCTGACGGCACCCTCGCCGGGAGTGCGGTCACGATGGACGCAGCGATCCGCCAGTGCGTGGCTGCCGGGATCCCTCTCGAGCACGCCCTGCGGGCCGCCTCGGAGAACCCCGCCACCGTTCTCGGACTGACCGATCGCGGCCGCCTCGAACCCGGGCTCCGTGCTGACGTCGTCGCCCTCACGCCCGATCTCCGCGTCGCTGCCACGTGGGTGGCAGGACGGCAGGCCTGACCCGCCCCTGCGCGGTTACCCTCGCCGCCATGCAGATCGTCAGCGCCCTGTTCTTCGAGGACTTCCAGATGCGCCAGGCCCCCGGGCCGTCGACCCGTATCGATCTCACGGGGGTGATGTTCTCGATGGCCGCACCCTCGCCGGTGCCGGTCACCGTCTCTCCCCACCTGATCGCCCTCATCTTCTGCCCCGAGGGCGAGACCGGCAGCGGGGTCTTCGAGGTCGTGTATCGCAAGGGAGTCAGCGAGGACGACGAGATGGTCGCCCGCAACGTCAGCCCCTTCACGGTCGAGCCCGGCAAGTTCACCTACCGCCTCGTCCGGGGCGAGATCGACTTCGCCGAGTACGGCCAGGTGATCGCCCACTGTCGCATCGACAGGGGCCCGTGGCACCTCGTGCCGTTCACCTTGCTGCCGCCTGCCGGACAGTAGTGTCGCGGCTCGTGCCCGACACCCTGACACCCGAACTCGACCAGCAGGCCATCTCGCTCATCCGCGGCTTCGCGATGGATGCACCGCTCTACGCGAAGAGCGGACACCAGGGCACGGCGATGGCGCTCGCTCCCCTCGCCCACGTGCTCTATTCGAGGGTCATGTCGTACGACCCGGCCGACCCGCACTGGGCCGACCGCGACCGCTTCGTGCTCTCGGGCGGCCACGCCAGCATCCTCCAGTACGCGCTGCTGTTCCTCTCCGGCCACGGGCTCGAGCTCGACGACATCAAGGCGTTCCGCCAGTGGGGTTCGGCCACTCCCGGTCACCCCGAGGTCGGTCATACGGCAGGCGTCGAGGTCACCACGGGCCCGCTCGGTCAGGGCTTCGCCAACGCCGTCGGGATGGCCATGGCCGAGCGCCACCTCCGTGGTCGTTTCGGTGCCGATGTCGTCGACCACCACACGTGGGTGATCTGCGGCGACGGCGACCTCATGGAGGGCATCAGCCACGAGGCTGCGTCGCTCGCCGGCCACCAGCGCCTCGGCCATCTGACCGCCGTGTTCGACGACAACGGGATCACGATCGACGGCAGCACCGGACTCGCCTGCAGCGACGACGTCGTGAAGCGCTTCGAGGGCTACGGCTGGCACGTCGAGCAGCTCGGCGACTCGGCCGACGACCTCGACGCTCTCGAGGCCGCTCTCCTGCGCACGAAGGCGGTCACCGACCGGCCGAGCCTCGTGGTGCTGCGCAGTCACATCGGAGCGCCCAGCCCTGACCTCACCGACCGCCACGAGGCGCACGGCAACCCGTTCACCGTCGAGCAGACCTCGCGCACCAAGGCCGTCATGGGCATCCCCGACGAGCCCTACTGGGCGCCGGCGGAGATCGTCGACGCGTATCGCGCCCACTGCCGTGCTCGTGGCGCCGCGGCTCGTTCAGCGTGGCAGGCACGCTTCGCCGCCTCGTCGCTCGACCGTGCGGTCTGGGACGCGTGCTGGAGCGGCTCGGGGATCCCCGGCTGGGAGTCGGCGCTGCCCGTCTTCGAGCAGGGCGAGAAGGTCGCCACGCGAGTCGCGATCGAGAAGGCCTTCAACGCCTCGCTCGACGGAGTCCCGTCGCTCGTCGCCGGCGCCGCCGACCTCACCGGCAACACGGGCACCAAGCTCGCCGGCCAGACCACAGCCACCCCCGAGAACCCCTCCGGCCGCCAGGTCTTCTACGGCATCCGCGAGCACGGGATGGGCTCGGCCATGGTCGGCATGGCCCTCCACGGTGGTGTCCTTCCGGCGGGAGGCACCTTCTTCGTCTTCCTCGACTACATGCGTCCCCCGGTGCGCCTCGCTGCCCTGAGTGGAGCCAAGGTCGTGTTCGTGTTCACCCACGACTCGGTGGGTGTCGGTGAGGACGGTCCCACGCACCAGCCGGTCGAGCACGTGGCGACCCTGCGTGCGATCCCCGATCTGCAGGTGATCCGGCCCGCCGACGCCAATGAGACCGTGGCCGCCTGGAAGGCGGCCGTCGCCCACGACGGCCCGACCGCCCTCGTCCTCACCCGCCAGGCCGTTCCGGTGTGTACCGATGGCTCAGCAGTCGAACGCGGTGCCGCCGTCGTGCGTGACGGCTCGCAGATCGTGCTGCTCGCCACCGGCAGCGAGGTGTCGCTGTGCGTGGCAGCCGCCGAGCAGCTCGCCGGTGCGGGTGTCTCGGCCCGCGTCGTGTCGATGCCCTCCTGGGACCGTTTCGAGCGCCAGTCGTCCGACTACCGCTCGTCGGTCCTGCCTGCCGGGGTGCCAGTTCTCTCGGTGGAGGCCGGGGTCACCTTCGGCTGGCGTCGCTGGGCCGACGACTGCGTCGGGATCGACCGCTTCGGCGCCAGCGCACCCGGCGACGTCGTGATGCGCGAGCTCGGCATGAACGTCGACAACGTGGTCGCCCGCGCCACGGCCCTGCTGAACCGCTGACCCTGCCGAACTCACCCAATCCGAACTGACACGGAGACCCCATGGAACGCCTCGGACACCTCTACCACGAGCAGGGCCAGAGCCCGTGGCTCGACAACCTCAACCGCCGGTACCTCACCGACGGCACCCTTCAAAGGATGATCGACGGCGGGATCCGTGGCCTCACGAGCAACCCGACGATCTTCCAGAAGGCGATCCAGGGCTCGGCCGACTACGACGAGCAGCACCGCGACCTCGCCATCCGCGGCGGTGCGGCCATCGACCACTACTGGGCGATGGTGCTCCAGGACATCCAGGGCGCCCTCGCCCTGTTCCGGCCGCTCTACGACCACTCCTTCGGCGGCGACGGCTATGTCAGCGTCGAGGTCGACCCCGGCCTGGCCCACGATGGTGCGGGCACCGAGGTGGCCGCGCGCGATCTCAGCCAACAGATCGACCGTCCGAACCTGATGGTCAAGATCCCTGCCACGGTCGAGGGTCTTCCGGCCATCCGCCAGATGATCGCCGAGGGCCGCAACGTCAACGTGACCCTCATCTTCAGCCTCGAGCGCTACCAGAGGGTGATGGACGCCTACGTGGAGGGCCTCGAGACGTACTCCGCGCATGCCGACAGCGACCTGTCGAAGGTTGCCAGCGTCGCCAGCTTCTTCATCAGCCGTGTCGATTCCGAGGTCGACAAGCGCCTCGAGGCCATCGGCACGCCCGAGGCCCTCGCCCTGCGCGGCAAGGCGGCCGTGGCCCAGGCGAAGCTCGCCTACAAGGCGTACCAGCAGACCTTCAGTGGGCCGCGCTGGGATGCCCTCGCGGCCGACGGTGCGGTGCCGCAGCGCCCGCTGTGGGCGAGCACCAGCACCAAGAACCCGGCGTACCCCGACACGCTGTACGTCGACCAGCTCATCGGTCCGAACACGGTGAACACCCTCCCCGAGGCCACCATCACCGCCTTCGCCGATCACGGCACGGTGGCGCGCACGATCGATGCCGACGTCGCCCAGGCCGAGGCCGACTGGGCCGCACTCAAGGCCGTCGGTGTCGACCTCGACGACGTCGCCGCCCAGCTCGAGCGTGAGGGCGTGGCCAGCTTCCAGGCCAGCTTCGACGAACTCATCAACGCCCTGACCACCAAGGCCGCCACCTTCTGACCCCCACCCCACCGATCTCGGCGCGGATCGTCCCGGATTCCGGAACTATGCGTACCGAGAACTCGCGTAGGGTGCGGTCATGAGGCTTGATTCCATCTGGCTGCACCCCGTCAAGTCGATGATCGGAGCTCCGGTCGAGGCGGCCGAACTGACCGAGCGAGGACTCGTCGGCGATCGGGAGTGGGCACTTCGCGACCTGACGACGGGTGGGATCGCCAACACGCGACAGACACCGGGGATCATGCAGTTCGCCGCGTCGGGAACTGCCGACCGCGTCGAGATCACTCTTCCGAGCGGTGCGGTCACGACCAGCTCCGACTCGGATGTCGACCAGGTCCTGAGCGCTGCACTCGGACGCCCAGTTCGGCTCGAGGCTCTTCGTCCTGCGTCGGACACAGACTTCTTCCGTCGTCCTGCCCCGCCGGCCGACGCTCCTCCGGCCGACCTGATGGCGACGCTGCGCGAGATCTTCGCCCGCGACGAGGACGAGCCGCTCCCCGACTTCTCCAAGTTCGCGCCCGAGGTGATGGAGTTCGAGACCCCGCCGGGGAGTTTCGTCGACTGCTATCCCCTGCTCGTGATGACGACCTCGGCGCTGCGGTCGCTCGAGGCAGCCGTGCCCGACTCGGTGATCGACATCCGTCGCTTCCGCCCGAACATCGTCATCGACACGGGAGACGAGCCAGGTCATCCCGAACTGGCCTGGACAGGTCGACGACTGGCCATCGGCGACACCGTGATCGAGATCATCAACGACTGTCCGCGCTGTGCTGCCATCACCAAGGAGATCAGCCCGGACATCCCCACTGACCGGGCGATCCTGCGCCACGTCGTCCGCGATCTCGGTCAGGCCGTCGGCGCCTACGCCCGGGTCGTCACCCCCGGCCACCTCTCGGTCGGCTCCCCCGTCAGCTGATTCCCCGAAGATCTCGGTACGTATGGTTCCGGAATCCGGGACGATCTGCGCCGAGATCGGTGGGGTTGGGGTGGGGGTCGTCAGGGGGTCCGCAGGAGGTGGGCGGCCTTCTCGAGGGCCCGACGCACCTGCATCAGACGCTTGTCGTCGTCGGGGCGTCCGGCTCCGGTGGCGGCGGCCTCACGGAGCATGTCGAACTGGATCTCGTCGAGGTCGGCGACGACCGACTCGATCCTGTCGGCCAACGTGTCGTAGGAGCGGCTCATGAGCGCACCCTAGGGCAGCAACACCGCGAACGGCGGCGCCACGACGACAGGTCCGACCACGGCCGCGCGCTCGTGGATCAGCCGTGGCGCAGGCCCTCGGCGAGGATCTCCATCGGGTGTCGCACCGAGGCCCCTGCCGCGGCGAGATGCATCGCACACCCCGGGTTCGCGCTCGCGACCACCGCACCTGCACCGGCCCGGACCGATGCCCGGTCGATCGCCGCCAACTTGCGGTCGCGCACGTCGGCTGCCATGTCGGGCTGGAGGGCCGAGTACGCACCACCGGCTCCGCAGCACAGACCGTCGTCGTCGAGTTCGACCACGTCGGCCACCGTCGCGAGCAGCGTCCGCACGGCCGTGTGCGCCTTCTGGACGTGGCGCAGGTGGCAGGGATCCTGCACGATCACCGAGCCGAGGTGTCGCTGCGGCCGGAGCCGGTCGGCGTACCGAGCGACGAACTCGTGCACGTCGAGCACCCGACCGCTGAACGTCTCGGCCTCGGAAGTGCCGAGCAGGTGGCCGTAGTCCTTCAGGGCCGCTCCACAACCGGCACTGTCGACCACGATCGGGGCGTCGCCCGGCATCGAGCGCATCACGTCCTGGGCGAACCGACGAGCGCTGTCTGCGAGCCCGGCGTGGGTGTGCAGCGCCCCGCAGCACCCACCGCCTCGGCCGGGCAGCGACCACCCGAGCCCGAGATGACCGAGCACCTCGGCGGTGGCCACGTGCGTCGGACGCTGCCACGCGTCCATCACGCATCCGGTGAACAGCCAGAGGTCGTGACCCGTGGCCTGCACCGCAGGCGGTCGACGAAGGGCGAGCCGGGGCAGACCGAAGCGTGCAGGCACCAGCCGCATCCGCTGGGCCACGGCGAGGAGACTCGATCCGAGCAGTAGCAGCCGGTGTCGCGGCAGCACGGCGAACCCGAGCCGTTGCCACCTCGGTGTGATCCGCCGATGAATGGCGAGCGTCTCGCGCACACCCTCCTGGAGCCGACCGTACGGAACGCCCGACGGACACGCCGGCTCACAGCCACGGCACTGGATGCACGACTCCATGAACGAGACGAACTCGTCGGTGACGGGAGCGTCGTCGTGGTGCACGGCCCGGATCGCGGCGATGCGCCCGCGTGGGGAGAGCGCCTCCTCCCCCGTCGCCCGGAACGTCGGGCAGTGCGGGAGACACAGGCCGCAGCCCACGCAGGAAGCCAGCTGGTCGTCGTCGAGGTGAAGTCTCACGATGCACCCACCGTACCGAACGGCGCGCCGCTCACTGCGGCGTCCAGCGAGGTGCGTCGGGGTCGCCGCGCCACCAGCGCAGCCGGTTCTCGGCCTCCTCGGCCGCCCGTTCGTCGGAGAGACCGGCCCGCACGCGCATCAGCGTCGCCACGAGCAGCCTCAGTTCAGCGAGGGCCATCGCCGTGCGGTCGGCGCGCAGCGAGCGGCCGTACCCCTCGGCGAACGCCTCGTACATCCCGCGCTCGCCGTCCCAACGCTCGGCCCAGGTCATCAGTGCGCAGTGGTCCCAGCCGATCGGGGCCCGACATCGGAGATCCCAGTCGATCAGCACGGGCCCCTCTGTCGTGGGCAGGACGTTGCCAGGATGGACGTCACCGTGGCAGGCCACCTGCGGATCGTTCGCCAGTCGCTCACGCCACCCCTGCCAGCGCAGCAGGCACGCCATCATCCCCTCGAGGGCCTCGTCGTCGAGATGCGCCTGCACCCCGGCCAACACCGCGCCGATGTCCCAGTGCGCGAAGCCTCCCGCCCAAGGAAGCCGATCGAGCAGACCCGCGCCGTCGGTCTCCACGAGTGCGTGGACCCGACGCACCATCGCCCCCACCTCGCTCCAGTCGACACGACCCGAGGGCACGATGCGTTCGATCGCACTCACCGTGACCCCGGCGACCACCAGCGGTTCGGGACGAACCGCGAGGGGCACCCGGACACCCGCCTTCGTCAGTCGCTCGCGCCACCATGCCCAGTCGCGCTCGCCGTGGACGGCAACACGCACCATCGCCTCGTCGCCAGCAGAGAACAGCGCCGTCATCCC
>JBEBDM010000231.1:0-6039 GCA_041156905.1 Actinomycetota bacterium
CGTTCACGGCGCAGTCGGGCAGGCCCGACACGCGGGCGATGCCGTCGCCGACCTCGGCCACGCGGCCGACGGTACGAGCCTCCAGCGAGGGCTCGTAGCCCTCCAGGTTCTTCTTCAGCGCCGACGCGATGTCGGATGCGCTCAATGTGAGTTCAGCCATGTCTGTGGGGCTCCTAGAGGCGGGACTTCAACTGGTCGAGACGGGTACGGACGCTGCCGTCGATGACGGTGTCGCCCACGGTGGCCACGAGGCCACCGATGACGCTGGGGTCGACGACGACCTTCAGGTTGACCTTCTTGCCCGTGGCGCTCTCGAGCGCCGTGGCGAGACGGCTGGTCTGGTCGGCGGTGAGGGCGACGGCGGAACGGACCTCCGCGACCTCGAGGTTCTTGGACGACGAGGCCCGGGCGACCAGGCGATCGATGATCGCCGGGAGGTCACGGCCACGGCCCGAGCCGACCACCATCGACACCAACTGGGTCGTGGTGCCGGTCGCCTGGCCACCGAGGAGGTCCTCGATGATGCCCTGGCGACGGCCGGCAGGGATCTGCTCGTCGGTGAGTGCGCCACGGAGGGCGTCGTTGGCCTCGAAGGCCCGGGCGAAGCGGAACAGCTCGTCCTCGACCGAGTCGATCGTGCCCTCGGCACGGGCGATCTCGAACAGGGCACGGGCGTAGCCGTCGATACGTGTGTCGCTCACTTGCCAGCCCCCACTCGTGCGATGAAGTTCTCGATCAGGTCCTGCTGAGTGGCATCGTCGAGCGAGCCGGTCACCACGTGGTCGACCGCAGCCGACGACAGGCGGGCGATCTCGGCACGCAGTTCGTCGCCCACCCGGCTGCCCGCCGCCGCGATCTCGGCAGAGGAGCGAGCCTCGAGGTCGGCGACCTCGGCGGCGAGACGGGTGCGACCGTCGGCCACGATGCTGCCGGCCTGCGCCTGTGCGTCGGCCATGATCCGAGCGCGCTCGGCCGAGACGTCGCCCTTGGCCTGCCGGATCGCAGCGGCCTCGGAGGTCGCGGCAGCCTTGTCGGCGGCAGCGGCGTCGAGTTCCTTCTGGATCCGCTCGGTACGGGCGGCCATGCTCTTCTTGATCGCCGGACCGGCGAACTTGACGAGCGCAGCGAAGATCAGCAGCGAGGCGAGACCGCCCCAGATGATCTCCGAGGTCTCGGGGAGCAGCCAGTGATGGGTGGTGATCTGGTTGTTGGAGTCGATGCCGAACTCCTCGCCAGCGATGAGGATGCCCAGAACGTTCATCGTGCCATCACCTCACTGACCACCTTGTTCACCATGTCGGCGCTCGGACGCTTGCCCGTGGCGAGTTCGCCCACCTTGCCGGCGACGTCGCTGACGGCAGCCGCGATCTGGTCGCGGGCCGCGGCACGAGCCGCGTCGGCCTCGGCGACGGCCGCCGCACGCTGCTGCGCGAGACGAGCGTTGACCTCGGCCAGACGAGCCTGGCGCTCGGCTTCCACGGTGGCGCGGGCGCCCTCGACCACCTTGGCGGCCTCGGCCTTGATGGCCGCGAGCTGCGCCTCGTAGTCGGCGACCTCGGCACGAGCAGCACTGCGCTCGGCGTCGGCCGATTCGTGATCGGCACGGATCCCGTTGTAGCGGGCATCCATGCCCTTCTTCACCTTCGGGAAGAGCACGAACCGCATGAGAAGTGCAAACACGATGAACGAGCCTGCACCCCATGCCAGTTCCTTGCCCTCCGGGATGATGGGGCCCGGGTCCTTGCTCGGCGCGACGCCTGCCTCGCCCTCGGCAGCTTCCGAGGCGGGGAGGATCACGGACGACCCGTGGAGATGTACGACGGCGGACTGCACGTCAACTCCTTGCGGTGGGTGAACGGTGTTGGATAGGAAAAGGTCTCAGCGGCTCAGAGGCCGATGAGGATGAAGACCACGAAGCCGATGAGGGCGAGGGCCTCGGTGAAGGCGATGCCGAGGAACATGGTGGTACGCACCATGCCGGCGGCCTCGGGCTGGCGAGCCATGGCCTCGACCGACTTGCCGACGAGGTAACCGATGCCGATGCCGGGGCCGATGGCGGCGAGGCCATAGGCGAAACCGGCCGAGCTGGCCGCGGCAGCAGCCTTGGCGTCAGCGGCCGCGGTGTCGGTCGCAGCAGCGGCAACGAGGTGAGCGAAAGCTTCCATTGTGGATGTCTCCTGTGGTTGTTCTGGGTAGGTGGAGAAGGGTGACGGTCAGTGCTCGGGGTGAGCAGCGCCGCCGATGTACACGGCCGTGAGGATCGTGAAGATGTACGCCTGCAGGAAGGCCACGAGCACTTCGAACGCCGTGAGGAACACGAGCATGAAGAAGGGCAGGATGGCCATCGGCTTGAGCAGGAACTGCATGGTCTCGGCCGTGATCAGCGACTGCGTGAGCAGCGCGAAGGTCACGAGGAGGATGTGACCGGCGAGCATGTTGGCGAAGAGTCGGACCGTCAGCGAGAACGGGCGGACGATGATGTTCGAGATGAACTCGATGACGCCCACGAGCGGCTTGAGGGCCACCGGCACACCGGGGGGCCAGATCGTGTGCGTGAGGTACTTGATGCCCTGGTGCTTGAGGCCGACGCCGTTGTAGACGACCCACACGAGCAGGGCGAGGAACATCGGGATCGCCATGCGGGCCGTCGCCGGCATCTGCAGGAACGGGATGATGCCCGGCACGTTGCAGAGGTAGATGAAGACGAACAGGCTCAGCAGGAACGGGGTCCAGCCGAGACCGTCCTTGCCCATCGTCTGCATGACGATGCCGTTCTCGATGAACTCGACCGTCGACTCGGCGAGGTTGCGGACACCCTTGGGGGCCTCCGCCGCGTTCTTGCGGCCAGCGAGGATGAACACGAGCGACCCGATGACCGCAGCGGCGACGGCGATCAGGGCGATCTTGTTGAACGAGCTGAACAGGTCCTTCCAGCGCAGGATCGAGTTGATCTCGGGGAAGGAGAAGGATTCGGCGATCACGACATTTCCTGTGGGTTCGAACGGAGGGACGGGGGACGGCGGGGAGACTCTAGGCGGTTCGCGGACCGCGACCCGGCTTCAGCCCGGGATGAGCCAGCGAGAGAGCCACGTACTTGAGCTCCCACACCAGAAGACCGAGGTGCGACACGATGATGCTCGCTCCGAGGGCCGGAAGTGAAATCCACGACGCATCGCGGACGAGAAGTACGGCCAGGAGGATGAGTCCGAGCCGTACGAGGTACCCGAAGAGCACCGCACCCATCATGAGTCCGATGCTGATCCGGGCCGTTCCGGCGACCAGTGCGGCCGCCAGCGCGAAGTTGACGAGGACGAGGGCGATCGCGTACGCCGAGGAGTAGGCGCCCTCCATCCCCCAGATGACACCGCACACGGCGATCAGCACGGGGGCGGCGATCGAGCCGCGACGAACCATGTCGCGCGAGATGGTGACCTCGGGAGCGGGACCCTCGACGGCACCGACGAAGGCGACGGGATCGGTCTGGCTCACGCCGACTCCTCGCCCGTCGTGCGGGCCGCCGCGGAGGTCGAGACCGACGAGCGACGGCCTGCCGAACGCTCGTTCTCGAGAGCCTGCATCGTGGCGGTGTACTCGTAGTACATCTTCACGAACTGGCCGATCACGGAGAACACGACGAGGCCGACCATGAAGCCCGGACGGGTGCCGAGCCACGAGTCGAGAGCCCACCCGATGCCGAGGAACACGAGCACGACGAGGGCGAAATCCATGCCGCGGCCGAGGGTCTGACCCGACTCCTGCGCCTTGAGAATGGTTCGCCTGTCAGGCAGGAGCTTCACGGAAGACGTGGTTCCTCTGTCGCGTGCCACCACGGGGTTCGGGCGGCTTGTGAACGCACGAACAATCTAGCCGGAGGCCCCGTCGTTTCGCACACTCCGCTCACGTCGGATCTGGGGGTGGAACACCGTGTAGAGCACCAGTCCGAGCATGGCCAGTCCGATGGGCACGTAGCTCACCCCACTGTTGGTGAACACGGGGTACAGGACGAACGCCGAAAGAAGTCCGGTCCAGGCCCACAGGATCAGGACCGAGCGTCTCTGGCCGTGCCCCATCTCCATCAGACGGTGGTGGAGGTGACCCTTGTCGGCCGAGGCGACGCCCTGTCGGCGGGCGGCCCGACGGATGATCGCGAACAGGGTGTCGAGGATCGGCACGCCGAGGATCAGCAGCGGGATGAACAGCGGCGCGAGGAAGAAGTAGGTCTGGCCCACGAAGCGCTGCGCCGTCGGGTCGGCGCGGCCACCGACCACGCTCGTGCTCACGGCCATCAGGGTCCCGAGCAGCAGTGCTCCCCCGTCACCCATGAAGATGCGAGCCGGGTTGAAGTTGTGCGGCAGGAAACCCACGCACATGCCGACGGCGAGGATCGCGATCAGCGGCCCGATGTTCGGTGGGGTGAGCATGCCGATCGACGGGTCGGCGAGACGCTGGCTGTAGAGGAAGAACGAGCCTGCCCCGATCGCGACGATCCCCGCGGCAAGACCGTCGAGGCCGTCGATCAGGTTGATCGCGTTGGTCATCCCGAGCAGCCAGAGCACGGTGATCAGCGGGATCCAGTCGTTGGTGAGGATGAACACACCCGCGTACGGGACGCGGAAGTAGAACATCGTCACCCCGAAGGCGACGAGGATCACGCCGACGACGATCGTGCCCACGACCTTCGCCGGTGCCGAGATCTCACGGACGTCGTCGACGAAGCCCACCGCGAACATCACCGCGGCTGCCAGCAGCACGCCGAACGGCTCACTGTTGCGGGCGAAGAGCGGGTCGAAGGCGTCCCAGAGCCAGGCGACGGCAAAGGCCACCACGAAGCCGGCGAACATCGCGATGCCGCCGACGTCGGGCGTCGGGACGGTGTGGACACGGCGGGCGTCGGGCGCGACCACCCAACCCCTCCGCTGGGCGAGCCGCTCGACGAGGGGCGTGGCCGCGAACGTGGTGAGGGCGGCGATGAGTCCGAGGACGAGATACTCACCAGTGCCGGGCATCACGACCCGACCCTAGTGCGCACCGGCGGGAGCCCGATCAGTAGGCGGGGAAGCGGGCGCAGAGCGCGGCCACGTCGGCGCGGGCCGCCGCCACGGCAGAGGCGTCGGCGCGGTGGCGCAGCACGCGGGCGATCAGCGCGGCGATCTCGCCCATCTGCTCTTCCTTCATGCCCTGCGTGGTCACCGACGGGGTCCCGATGCGGACGCCCGAGGTCACGAACGGGCTGCGCGGGTCGTCGGGGACGTTGTTCTTGTTGAGGGTGATGCCACCCTCGTCGAGGACCGCCTGGGCCTCCTTGCCGGTCAGTTCGGCATCGAAGGGACGCAGGTCGACGACCATCAGGTGGCTGTCGGTCCCGCCGCTCACGAGGCGGAAACCCTCGCGCACGAGTCCCTCGGCGAGGGCGTCGGCGTTGAGCAGGATCTGACGGGCGTACTCCTTGAACGACGGCTGCATCGCCTCGTAGAACGCCACGGCCTTGCCGGCGATCACGTGCTCGAGCGGACCGCCCTGCCAGCCGGGGAACACGGCCTTGTCGATCGCCGCGGCGAACTCCTTCTTGCACAGGATCGTGCCGCCACGCGGGCCGCGGAGGGTCTTGTGCGTGGTGAAGGTGACGATGTCGGCGTGCGGCACCGGGTTGGGGTACACGCCACCGGCGATGAGGCCGGCGAGGTGGGCAGCATCGAACAGGAACATCGCACCGACCTCGTCGGCGATGGCCTTGAACGCCTCCGGGTCGAGACGACGCGGGTAGCTCGTCGTCCCGGCCACGATCAGCTTCGGCCGGTGCTCGAGTGCGAGGTCGCGGACCTGGTCCATGTCGATGCGCTCGTCGCCCGGTGTCACCTTGTAGGGGACGAAGCGGTACATGAGGCCGCTGGCGTTGACCGGCGACCCGTGGGTCAGGTGACCACCGTGGTCGAGGCTGAGACCGAGCACCGTGTCACCGGGCTGGAGGATCGCCTGGTAGGCGCACATGTTGGCGTTGGCGCCCGAGTGCGGCTGGACGTTGGCGTGGTCGGCGCCGAA
>JBEBDM010000232.1:0-9135 GCA_041156905.1 Actinomycetota bacterium
CTCGCCGAACTCACGGCGCGTTACGACGCCCTCGGTGGCACCAGTCCGCTCGCCGCCCGCACCGACGCGCAGCGCGACGCCCTGCAGGCCGCCCTCGACGCCGCCGCGCCCGGTCGCTACCACGTGACCCTCGGACTCAAGCACGCCGACCCGAAGGTCGAGGCCGCCGTCGACGACCTCGCCGCCCAGGGCTTCCGGCGCATCATCGGCCTCGTGCTCGCCCCGCACTACTCGGGCTACTCGGTCGGCCAGTACCTCGATCGTGCCCGCACCGCCGCCGAGCCCCACGGGATCGAGGTCCGCGGGATCGAGTCGTGGGCGACCATGCCCGAGTACGTGTCGTTCATCGCCCGTGATCTCGCTGCCCGCAAGGCGGCGATGCCGGCGGGCACCAAGGTGTTCTTCACCGCCCACTCGCTCCCCGAGCGGATCATCGCCGCTGGTGACCCGTACCCCGACCAGCTGCGCTCGACCGCCGAGGCCGTGGCGGCCGAGGTAGGTCTCGCCGAGTGGTCGGACTGGGCGATCGCGTGGCAGAGCGCCGGTCGCACCCCCGAGCCGTGGCTCGGACCCGACATCCTCCAGGTCATCACCGACCTCGCCGCCGCCGAGAACGACGACAACGCCGCGCGTGGTGTGCTGGTGAGTGCCGTCGGGTTCGTGTCCGACCATCTCGAGGTGCTGTACGACCTCGACATCGAGGCATCGGCCCACGCAGCGCAGCACGGTCTGGCGTTCGATCGCACGGCGTGCGTCAACGACGACCCCGTCGTGATCGCCGCACTCGCCCGACGCGTCATCGAGGCCGACGAGTCGTGAGTGACTCGCCCCGACGCCGGCGCGTCGCCGTCGTCGGCGGTGGCATCGCAGGCCTCGCAGCCGCACGTGCGCTGTTGACGACCCGAGACGTATCGAACTCCGGCACGCCCGGTCCCGATGTCACGGTGCTCGAGGCCGACACCGTGTTGGGCGGCAAGATCCGCACGAGCCCCTTCGCCGGTCACCCAGCGGTCGACGAGGGTCCTGACGCCTTCCTGGCCCGCCTGCCGTGGGCCACTGCCCTCGCCCGTGAGGTCGGTCTCGGCGACACGCTCGTCTCCCCGCAGGCCGGGACCGCGTCGGTGTGGTGGGGACGGATGCACGACATCCCGGGCGGGCTGCTGCTCGGAATGCCCACCGACGTGATGGCCCTCGCCCGCTCCCGGCTGATCTCGTGGCCGGGGAAGGTGCGGGCCGCGATCGAGCCACTGCTCCCCCGCACCCCGCTCGACCACGATTCGCTCGGCGGCTACGTGCGCGCCCGCTTCGGCGACCAGGTGCACGAGCGGCTCGTCGATCCACTGGTCGGCAGCATCTACGCCGCCGACACCGATCGATTCAGCCTCGCCGCCGTGCCGCAGATCGCCGACCTCGCTGCACGCTCCCGCAGCGTCCTCGTCGCCTCGCGCACCACACCGGCACCACCTCCGACGGCCGGTCCCGTGTTCTACGCACCCTCGGGTGGACTCGGTGCCATGGTCGAGGCGATCGCCGCCGACGTCGTGGCGCGAGGCGGGACCATCCGTCTGGGAGGCACCTCCACCACGATCGAGCAGGACGGTCGCGGATGGCGCGTCGATGGCGAGTCGTTCGACGCCGTGATCATCGCCACCCCCGCTGCGGCAGCAGCCTCTCTCCTCACCGGCGCAGCACCCGAGGCCGCCAGCGCTCTCGGCAGGGTCGAGGTGGCCGACGTCGTGATGGTGACCCTCGCCGTCCCCCGATCGTCGTGGCCCGAACGGCTGCGCGGCCGCAGCGGCTATCTCGTCCCGAAGCCGCGGCAGCGTCGGGTCACGGCGTGCAGCTTCGGATCGCAGAAGTGGGCGCACTGGTCGTCGCCCGACCACGAGATCCTGCGCGTGTCGCTCGGACGCGACGGCCTGCCCGTCCTCGGCCTCGACGACGAGACGTTGCTCCGGTCGGCCGTCGATGAGGTCGGCCAGCACCTCGGGTTCGACCTCCAGCCGACCGCACATCGCCTGACCCGCTGGGCCGGGGCCTTCCCGCAGTACCGACCGCGCCATGCCGAGCGGGTACGGGCCCTCGAGGCCGACCTGCCCGAGGGCATCACCGTGTGCGGGGCGAGCCACCACGGGATCGGGATCCCCGCATGCGTGAACTCTGCACAACGCGCCGCTGCGACGACGCTCGCCCGGCTGTCGATGATGGAAGAATGACCCTCGCCATGGCTCGCCCGCGCCCCCACCTCCCTGCCGCCCTGCTCCCCGCTGCGATCCTCCTCGGGGTGCTCGTCGTCCCTGCCTGCAGCGACGGACCCGCCGCCGTCGAGTCGGTCACCACCACCACGACGATCGCCGCGACGACCACCACCGTGCCCCCGACCACGACGAGCACCACGACCACGACCTCGAGCACCACGACGACCACCGAGCCCCTGCCGGTCCCGGAGAGCCCGCCACCTGCCGGCGTGAAGGAACCCGTGATCGAGCTGGGCACCATCTCGATCCCCGCCATCGGCATCACCGAGACGCTCTACCGGGGGGTCAGTCTGCCGATCCTCGACCTCGGGACGGGCCACTGGCCGGGTACCGCGATGCCCGGACACCGCGGCAACGTGGTCGTCGGCGGACATCGCGTCAGCCACCGCCACCCGTTCCTCGACGTCGACCTGCTCGTCCCCGGCGACGACGTGATCTTCACCACGGCCGAGGGCACCTTCACCTACGAGGTCACCTCCACCGAGATCGTCGCTCCGACCGAGATCCGGGTCATCGACCAGACCGACGCCTACACGGCCACGCTCTTCGCCTGCCACCCCAAGCACAGCACCCGCCAGCGGATCATCATCCACCTGACCTACGTCGACGCATGAGCGAGGAGTCACCCGTCTCTCGCCCGCGTTGGCGTTCGCTCGTTCCCGGCCGGTCGGCGCTGCAGGCGCTCGTCGGTGGTCTGCTGGTGGCGCTCTCGCTGCCGCCGTGGGGTTTCTGGCCTCTCGCCATCGTCGGCGTCGCGGTGTTCGAGTCGGCTCTCGGTCGCACCGTCGGTCGAGCGGCCCGCGCCCGCGCTGGCTGGTGGTTCGGCGCTGGCTGGATGCTGCTCGGCATGGTCTGGATGTGGTTCCTCAGCGCACCCGGCTACCTCGTCGCATCGGCCCTGTTCGCCGGGTTCCACTCGCTCGCAGCCGCGGCCACCCCCACCGGCCCGTGGCGCGTGATCGCCCGCCCTGCGGCGCACACCCTTGCCGAGGCCGTCCGCTTCGTCTTCCCGTGGGGTGGCGTCCCGCTCGCCTCGCTGCCGATCTCCCAGGCCGCCGGCCCCTTCGCCGAGATCTCCCGTGTCGGTGGTCCGGTGCTGCTGACGTGGTTCGTGTTCCAGGTCGGCTTCTCTCTCGCCGGTCCCTCGCCGTTCGTCCCCGAACTGGCCCGCAAGCGCGGCGCGTCCTCCAAGGGACACTGGCACGGCGTGCTCGCCCTCGGTGTCGCCCTGCTGGCGTGGGCCGTGACCCCGCTCAGCGCCGGCACCGGGACCACGTACGACAGCGCGGGCCTTCCCTCGATGCGCATCGGTGTCGTCCAGGGTGGCGGCGAACAGGGCACCCACGCCATCAACACCGACGCACGCGTCGTGTTCGACCGTCACCTCGACATCACGTCGGGCATCGAGCCTGGTGCCGTCGACATGGTCCTGTGGCCGGAGAACGTCATCGACCTCCCGAGCGGCGAGACCTTCGCCGACAGTGAGTTGTTCGGCCTCGTCGCCGCCGAGGCGGGCCGCCTCGGGGTGCCGGTCGTGGTCGGGATCACGGAGGACACCGCCGACGGGAAGGGCTTCCTCAACGCTCAGGTCGTCGTCACCCCCGACGGGAAGATCACCGATCGTTACGACAAGGTGCGCAGGGTGCCGTTCGGGGAGTACATGCCGTGGCGAGGGTTCCTCGACGCCCTCGGTGCTCCCACCGACATGGTGCCCCGCGATGCCGTGGCCGGCACCGAGCCTGGCCTGCTCGACCTCCCGAACGGCTGGCGGCTCGGAGTGGTGATCTCGTGGGAGGTCTTCTTCGGGGGTCGCGCCAACGAGGGCGCCGAACTCGGAGCCGACGTCATCGTCAACCCCACCAACGGCAGCAGTTACACCTGGACAGTGCTCCAGTCGCAGCAGGTCGCGTCGTCGCGGCTCCGCGCCATCGAGCAGAACCGGTGGGTCGTGCAGGCCGCACCCACCGGCTTCAGTGCGTTCGTCTCGCCCGACGGCGAGGTCGTCGAGCGGAGTGCCGTGAGCGAGCCGCGACTGCTGGTCCGCGACGTCGAGCCGCGCGGGTATGTCCGCACGTGGTACTCACACACGGGCGACATCCCGTGGGTGGCGCTCTTCGTGCTGGTGCTCGCCGGGGCCTGGGTCGTGCCGGCCCGCCAACGGCGCGCCCAACAGGCTGCGCCAGCGACCGCGAACTAGATCTCGATCATGACGGTCACCGGACCGTCGTTGGCGATCTCGACGAGCATGTCGGTCCGGAACCGTCCGGTCTGCACCGTCGCCCCGAGCGAGCGGAGGTGATCGACCACGGCCTGCACGAGCGGCTCCGCGTGCTCGGGTCGGGCCGCCGCGATCCAGCTCGGCCGGCGGCCGGCACTGGTGTCGCCGTACAGGGTGAACTGGCTCACGACGAGCACCTCGCCGGACGTGTCGGCGACGCTGCGGTTCATCACGCCGTCGTCGTCGTCCATCACCCGCAGGTTCCAGACCTTCTCGGCGAGCTTTCGAGCCTGGGCCTCGGTGTCGTCGTGGGTGACGCCCACCAGGACGCACAGGCCGCGACCCACTGATCCGACCACCTCGCCGGCCACCGTCACCGACGCACTCCTGACCCTCTGCACGAGACCACGCACGGACGGCAGACTACGGGCCTGATGCGCACCTCGCCGAACCTCTCGCTCCGTCTCGCCGACCATCCGTCGTCGCTCACGGTCACCGTCTCCCCCGCCGACGGTGGACGGGTCCTGCAGACCACGGTGTGGGGTGTCGCCCTGCTGCACGACGCGCCGGACGCCAGCCTCCTGATGCGCGGCTGCTACCCGATGGCACCGTGGGCCGGGCGGGTCAGGGACGGTCGCTTCGAGTTCGACGGGACCACCGTCACGCTCACCCCCAACGTCGGCCCCCACCCGCTCCACGGTGTGGCGTTCGATCATCCGTGGACCGTGACCGAGCACGAACCCGTCTCGTGCCGCATGCGCGTCGACCTCGACTGGCCGCTCGGCGGCGAGGCCGTCCAGGAGATCTCGCTGCACGACGGACCGTCGGGCGGGGTCGTGGTCGACTTCTCGCTCGAGGTGACGGCCGGCGATCGAGGGATGCCCGCCGTCATCGGCTGGCATCCCTGCTTCCGGCCGGCGTCGTCGCTCGAGACGTCGTTCGAGCACATGTACCGCCGCGACGCCGAGGGGGTCGCGCTCGACGAACTCACCGAGGTCGGCCCGCTCCCGTGGGACGACTGCTTCCCGGCGGGCCCGACCGCCCCGCGCCTCGTGGTCGACGGTGTCACCATCGCCCTGTCGAGCGACTGCGACCACTGGGTGGTGTACACGGGCGATCCGGCGGCCACCTGCGTCGAGCCGCAGAGCGCCCCGCCCGACGCGTTCCACGGGGTCGGACCCGGACCGGCCGTCCTCGCCCCCGGGGAGACCCTGCGCCGCACCATGTCGTGGCTGCTCACGGACGTCTGAGCAGGGCCTTCACGACCTCATCCGACCCCGGACGGCGCCCCCCGACGGCCCGCCGGCAGACCGGCCGACAGCCCGGCACGGTAGTCCGGTGACCGACGGGTAACCGGCCGCCGATAGCGTCGGTCCCCATGTCCGCCCCCAAGGGTCTCGACCCGGATGCCCCCCTCAAGCTGGCCTACCTGACGTACCGCGGCAAGCCGCACGTCGGTGGCCAGGGCGTCTACACCCGTCATCTCACCAAGGCCCTCGTCGATCTCGGTCACACGGTCGAGGTCTTCAGCGGCCAGCCCTACCCGGTGCTCGACCCGCGCGTCACCCTGCACAAGCTCCCGAGCCTCGACATCTGGAACGACCAGTTCCCCGGTCGCCTCCCGGGCTACTGGGAGGTCAAGAGCAAGGGCGACCTGGCCGAGATCCTCACCCACCTCAAGGGCACCTTCGGCGAGCCCCTCGGGTTCAGCGTCCGCGTGCACGACGTGCTCAAGAAGCGGATGCGCGACTTCGACCTCGTGCACGACAACCAGTGCCTCGGCTACGGGATCCTGAAGATCGAGGAGAAGATCCCCACGATCGTCACCCTCCACCACCCGATCACCCGCGACCGCGCGCTCGAGATGGAACACACGACCAACCGGCGCAAGCGTCGCTCGATCGGCCGTTGGTACAACTTCGTGAAGATGCAGGGCCGCGTCGCCAGCCGCATGCCACGCATCGTGGTGGTCAGCGAGAACAGCATCAAGGACATCCACGCCGACATGGGCGTCAGCCTCGACCGCATGAAGCTCGTACCTGTGGGCGTCGACCCCGAACTGTTCACGCCGATGCCCCACGTGGCCCGCCAGCCCGGCCGCCTGATCACCACGGCCTCGGCCGACGTGGCACTCAAGGGTCTGTCGTACCTCCTCGAGGCGATGGCCAAGTTGCGTACCGAGCGCGACGTCCGCCTCACCATCATCGGCAAGCCGCGCGAGGGTGCCAGCAGCGACCTCATCGACAAGCTCGGACTCCGTCCGCACATCGACTTCGTGTCGGGTGTCCCCGACGAGAGGATCGTCGAGCTCTACGCCGAGGCCGAGCTGGCCGTCGTGCCGAGCCTCTACGAGGGATTCAGCCTCCCCGCCATCGAGGCCATGTCGACCGGCATCTGCCTCGTCGCCACCGACGGCGGAGCGCTGCCCGAGGTGTCGGGCCGCGACGGCGAGACCGTGCTGCAGTGCAAGGCCGGCGACGTGGAGTCGCTGACCGCCGCCATCCGCCGCGGCCTCGACGACGCCGAACTCCGCGCCCGGGTGGGCGAGGCCGGCCGTCAGCGCGTCGTCGAGCGCTGGAGCTGGAAGCACTGCGCCCAGCTCACCGTCGACCAGTACCGCGAAGTGCTCGCCATGCCCGCCAACGTCGAGAAGCTCCGGCGCAACGGCCGGATCTGACCCGTGCTCACCATCCGCTTCGACCGGCTCGGCGTCCGCCCCGGTGACCTCGTGCTCGATGCCGGCGCCGGCTTCGGCCGCCACGCCTTCGAACTGGCGCGCCTCGGGGCGAACGTCGTCGCCCTCGACTACGCGGCCGACGAGGTCATCACCACGCGCGGCACCTTCGGTGCGATGGTCGAGGCTGGCGAGATCCCCGTCGAGCGTTACGTCGCCGCACTCCAGGGCGACGCCACCCGCCTGCCCTTCGACGATGCCTCCTTCGACCGTGTGATCACGAGCGAGGTCCTCGAGCACATCCAGGACGACGTCGCGGCGATCAGCGAGTTGGTGCGCGTGCTGCGTCCCGGCGGAACGTTCGCCTGCACCGTGCCCACGTGGTTCCCCGAGAAGATCAACTGGATGCTCAGCGACGAGTACCACGCACCCAAGTCGGTGGGCGGACACGTGCGCATCTACACCGAGACCGAACTGCGGGCCAAGCTCCGCACCGCGGGCCTCGAGGTCGCCGGGAGCCATCACGCCCACGCCCTGCACTCTCCCTACTGGTGGCTGAAGTGCGCCGTCGGACCGCGCAACGACGACCATCCGCTGGTCCAGCGTTACCGCCGTCTGCTCGAGTGGGAGATCACCGAGCAGCCCGGCGCGCTCAAGGTCGTCGAGCGCGTCCTCGCGCCGGTGCTCGGCAAGAGCCTCATCGTCTACGGGACCAAGGTCGGCGGATGACCCGGCTCCCCCACATCGACGGTGTGCTCACCGCCGACGAGGTCGTCCAGACCGCCGAGAGCATCGCTGCGCTCCAGCTCGATACCGGGATGATCCCGTGGTTCCCCGGCGGGCACTGCGACCCCTGGAACCACGTCGAGACGGCCATGGCGCTCGACGTCGCTGGGCTGCACGCTCCGGCGGAGCGCGCCTACGAGTGGCTCGTTGACATCCAGCTCGAGAACGGCAGCTGGTGGAACTACTACCTGCCCGACGGTTCGGTCGAGGAGGCCAAGCTCGACACCAACGTGTGCGCCTACATCGCCACCGGTGTCTGGCACCACTGGCTGTGCACCTGGGACCGTGCCTTCGTCGACCACCTCTGGCCCACCGTGCGTCGCTCGCTCGACTGGGTGCTCTCGATGCGCCGCCCCGACGGCTCGGTCCTCTGGGCGCGCACGGCGGAGGACACCCCGTGGGACTACGCACTCCTCACCGGTTCCTCGAGCATCGCCCACGCCCTGCGCTGCGGTAGCCGCCTCGCCGATCTCGTCAACGAGCCGCGGCCCGACTGGAACGTCGCCGCCGACGTGCTCACCCACATCGTCGCCGAGCGTCCCGACACCTTCGAGCCGAAGGAACGCTGGGCGATGGACTGGTACTACCCCGTCCTCACCGGCTGCCTCGTCGACGGTGCCGCCAAGGCTCGCCTCGCCGAGGGCTGGACCGTGTTCGCCATGGACGGCCGTGGCATCCGCTGCGTCAGCGACGAGCCATGGGTGACCGCCAGCGAGACCGCCGAAGCGAGCATCGCCCATGCTGTCATCGGCGATCTCGCGACCGCCACCGACCTGCTGCGCTGGACCCGGCCCCACCGTCGGGCCGATGGCGCATACCTCACGGGCATCGTGTACCCGACACTCGAGACGTTCCCCCCGCTCGAGACCAGCGCCTACACGGGGGCCGCCGTGATCCTGGCCGCCGACGCGATCACCGGGGCGAGTCCCGCCAGCGACGTGTTCGCGGCGATCAGTCGCGACTGACGCTGCCCGCGAGGCTGTTCACGCCTCGGGCGAGCGCTCTGCGGCGAGCGCCACTCCGACGGCCCGCAGCATCCGACCCGAGGCGAACGCGACCAGCACCATCGCCACACCGGCGATCACGAACGGTGAACGTAGTCCCCACCACTTCGCGGCAAGCCCGCCGAAGGCGGCACCGAAGGGAACGACGCCCCACGAGACGGTGCGATAAGCGGCGTTCACCCTGCCCCGCAGGCG